>JBDNDI010000267.1:0-3987 GCA_046719195.1 Spirochaetales bacterium
GCAGCGGGGACACTTGATCTAGAGCAAGCTAGAAGTAAACAGACAAAAAACTCGGCCTTCGGCGACTCTTGTAGCAAGGCTATCCTGTACTAAAAAAGGGACTTGACGGGAAATCGCACTTACTGTATACAGTACTTCTCTAATAGGAATATGCAGGAGTAAAGACATGATCCTTCCGCTGGATCTTTTAATCGAATATCAGGGAAACATTTATGAGTTAACCTGTGCAGCCATTCGCCGGGCCTACCAGGTTACCATTACCGGGGACGAAGAGTTAGCCAAGAATCAGGGCAAGGTGGTTCCTACTGCTATTAAACAAATTCTAACCAAGAAGGTAGTCTTCCAGTTGGAAGAATAAAAGAGCACGAGTACAATTATTCCCATGGGGGAGCCTCCCGTACTGTTAATTTTTGGGCCCACGGGTGTAGGAAAAACTGAGCTGATTTCCCGACTTTTTAAGGGAATAGGGGAAGTTATAAGCGCCGATTCCCTTCAAGCCTATCGAGGGCTTGATATCGGTACGGCTAAACCAGAACCCTCTCTTTGTAAGGTAATTCCCCATCATTTAATAAATATTCTAGACCCAAAAGAACAGTACACAGTGGGAGATTTTGTTAAACGAGCAGATGAATGCATACTTGAGATTCTTAAAAGGAAACACTTACCGATTATCTCAGGGGGAACCGCCTATTATTTTCGGCACTTCCTCTTTGGGTTACCGGAAACTCCTAAGGCGTCTTTGGATCTTCGAGAGCGCCTAGAGGCTCGTGTCGAAATAGAAGGATTGGAAAGCCTATACAAAGAATTACTTCGTTTGGATCCTGCTTCTGCAAAGAGGATTAGTAACCGGGATGCTTACCGTATCGTACGGGCCTTGGAAGTGTACTATACCTCAGGGAAGCCTCTCTCTTCCTTTCCTCTACCCAAAGAACCTAGGAAAGATAGGTCTTATATTCTAATAGGTCTGTACCGAGAGCGGGAGGACCTGTATAGGAGAATAAACCATCGGGTAAATACGATGTTCCAGGCGGGGCTAGCGCAGGAAGTCGCCCAGCTGCTTTCCCAAGGATATACAGAAAAGGATCCAGGGCTAAAGGGTATCGGGTACCGGGAGTTTTTCTTACTAAAAAAGTGGGGTTGTCTAACGATAAAAAATGTTAAAGAATTGATTCAAACCCACACCCGGCAGTATGCCAAAAGGCAGCTTACTTTTTTCCGAAGTTTCCCTGGTGTAAAATGGGTACACCCCGACCAGGTGAAAAGGCTTCAGGATTTTGGATTACCTTTAACAGAAGATTTGCAGGATTAAAGGATTTACAGGGAGAATTGCCATGCCTCAGAGTCTTCAAGAGTACCGGAACTTCCTCAAAGAGGTAGATTCCCACTGTAGCCACCTAGGCAATCTTCATAAATCTTACCTTTCCTGCCGCCGCGGCTGCTGTGAGTGTTGCACTGAGATTTCGGTGCTAGCTATTGAAGCATATTCAATTCTACGGGGAGTGGAGGGCGAGCTCCTTCCTGAAGCTGGAAAAGAAGCCGGAACTGAAGAAAATTACGACATTCCTTCCGGGAATTGTGTGTTTTTAGACACAGAAGGAGCTTGCAGGATTTATCCCTTTCGTCCTCTTATTTGTAGAACCCATGGACTACCCTTACTGTATTCGATTGAAGAATACTCAGATCAAGGGAAACTTTCCCCTTCAAAGGAACCGCAGTGGCAGCTGTTCTACTGTGATTTAAACTTCCAAGGGATAACGGAGGATCAGTGGGAACAGGTGTTCTCTGTAGAAGCTGTTCTTTCTATGGAAGAGCTGAATGAGAAACTGATACGATTAAACGAGAAATTTCGAGGATCTAGCGATGGTATCAGTTTCTTAAAAGCCGTACGACAAGGCCGGGATGGGGCACTAGCCCAAAAGGAGCTGTTCCATACAGGCCGGATACCTCTATCTTCTTTGGGCTGGGTGTTGTTGTAGAGTTCGACATTGGCTGTAGTCTGAGACCCCTTGGCGGAAGGGACCCGGGTTAACGCAGGGAAATCGAGATAGCGACTAGCCTAGCAGGTAAATTAAGGTAGCCACTGGCCTGGCAGGATTTGACCAGTGGTTTATTTTAAGTATGCTAGAACCTTTCATAGGCGGGCTATTACCTGCAAACCCCTTCCGGCTTCTGACCTGGTGTTCAAGGTATAGGCAAAAACATTTCATGAGACTGAATGTTACTGCGTTTAGACAAAAAGGTTTACCTGACTTTTGGAAGCTTCCTCCATATACGTAGCTACCCCGCCAATTTCAACCCCATCTATAAGCTCTTCTTTGGTAACTCCCATTACGTCCATGGACATCTGGCAGGCTACCAGTTTTACTCCTGACTGAAGAGCGTTCTGAATCATAGATTCGAGACTCTCTACCCGCTTCTGTTTCATGCGGTAGCGCATCATCTTGGGACCCATTCCGCCAAAGTTCATTTTAGAAAGACCCAGGCTCAAACTATTTTTCGGTAGCATGAATCCAAACATTTTTCCCATTAGATCTTTTGCAACCGATACCTTTTTTTGCTTTTTAATGACCGAAAGGCCCCAGAAGGTAAAAAATAAGGTAACTTTTTTACCTGCAGAAGCAGCACCATTGGCTAGGACAAAACTAGCTAGAGCCCGGTCTAGATCGTTGGAAAAGACAATTATCGTTGCTGAGTTGCTCGCCCCTTCTAATATTCGTTCTGCTGGTTTTTCTCCCTTTTCTACTAGCGCTCGTATAACCCCTCCTTCTTCTTCGATTCCGAGTAGTTTATTGCCGGTCATGGTGCACCAGGCTTTTACGTCCCTACCGAACCCTGGGTCGGAAGCTAGGGTCAGCACCCGTTCTCCTACCGGAACTGTGTCCATTTTGTTCTTTAACTTCATTATGGGGCCAGGGCACTGGAGACCTGTGGCATCCAATTGAGTTATACGAATACTAGCCGCAGACTGAATTTTTTTCTCTGGATCTGCCTGATAAATAAGGTCGTCTTTACCGATGAAGTCTTTATCGAAAATATCGGTATTACTGTATTTTTGGGTGGCTATCTGGTAGGTTTTGTAACCGCCGGAGAGGTTGTACACTTCGCTGTACCCATGTTCTCTAAGAATCCTCTCTGCAAGATAAGCTCGTAACCCAGCAGCGCAGAATACAATAACGGGACGATCTCTGGGTATTTCAGAAAGGCGATTCCGGACTTCGTAATGAGGAATGTTTACTGCCCCTTCGATAGTACCTAAAGCATACTCTTCCGCCGTTCGTACATCTAACAAAAATAGGGAGGATGAATCTTTTTCTACTAGTTCATGCCACTGGATATGGTTACTTTTCCCTCGAATGATGTTTTCTGCCACAAAACCTGCCATATTTACCGGGTCTTTCGCTGAAGAATAGGGAGGGGCATAGGCATGTTCGATTTCAGTTAGATCTATTACGGTACCCCCTTTACGGAGCACTGAGGCAACCATATCAATGCGTTTATCCACTCCTTCGTACCCTACCATCTGTGCCCCATAAAGTTTCCCCGTTTCCGGATGAAAGGTAATTTTAAGAGTTATTCCTTTGGCCCCCGGATAATATCCCGCATGAGAAGAGGCATGGATATTCACAGCTTTATAAGGAAGAGCCTCCGCTTTCAACGTTTTTTCTGCTAGGCCTGTAGAGGCAACGGTAAGATCAAAGACTTTGGCTATAGCTGTTCCTAAGGTACCGGAGTACGTTCTGTGGTTACCGAAGATTATATTGTCTGCAACAATCCGACCCTGTTTATTTGCCGGTCCCGCCAGGTAGACAAGAGAGGGTTTACCTGTGAGGGGATGAGGAAACTCAATAGCATCCCCTAGAGCGTAGATGTCTGGGTCTGAAGTTTGTAAGTATGGGTTTACCTTTATCCCTCCAGTAGAACCTATCTCTAGACCCGCCTTTTTTGCTAATGTTGTGTCTGGCCGTACCCCAATAGAGAGTAGGACAA
>JBDNDI010000268.1:0-3978 GCA_046719195.1 Spirochaetales bacterium
CTAGCGCCGAGCGAAGGCGAGGGAAGCCCGACAGGAGGTTGGGCGCCAGCGACCGAGGCGGGCTGGAAGGAGCCCGCAGGGAGGGGGGCGACCCATAAATTTGTAATTCCCTTCTTCTTGTTTTACTGGTATATTTATTTAGACAAAACAATTTACAAAAGCTTCAGGAGGTTTCTATGAGCGCCTTAGTCCCTGAACTAGAAAAACGTAGAGCAAGAAGAGCTTTATCGAATAAACCCATCCCAGAGGATGTATTGGATAGAGTTTTAAAAGCAGCAACTTTAGCTCCCTCCTGCTTTAATAATCAGCCTTGGCGATTTCTAGTTGCCAAAGATCCGGCTATATTAGAGACTGTAAAAAAATACCTCTCTCCTAATAATCGCTGGGCTACGGCGTCTCCCACCATCATACTTGTAGCCACAAAAGCCGATTTAGATTGCCGCTTGGAAGGGGGTAGGGACTACGCCTTATTTGACACGGGTATGGCCGTTATGGCTTTGCAGGCCCAAGCCATTCGGGAGGGATTGTATGTGCATCCTATTGCTGGGTATCAGGCTATTGAGCTACGCAAAGTTTTAAGCATACCAGAAGAGTATGTATTAATTACGTTAGTTATTTTAGGGTATCCTGGATCTGACGAACTTTTAAACGATAAACAGAAAGAGCTGGAAACCTCAGAAAGACAGCGTAAGCCCTTAGAAGAGGTAGTTAGCTTCAATAAATGGAATTTTGCTAACTAACCTAATGGGCAGTATTCCCTCTTTTGATATATTAACAGGTAAACCCTTACCCTTAGGGGCTAGGCCCCATGAACGGGGTACTCAGTTTGCCATTTTTTCTCGGCATGCAACCGCGGTGTCTCTTCTGCTTTTCGAACATCCTGAGGATAAGTATCCGGCGGAAGAAATTGTCTTTAATCCAGAAAAGAATAAGACAGGAGATATTTGGCACCTGTTTTTAACGGGCATTAAGCCCGGGACCTTGTATTTGTATAGGATTGATGGTCCCTATGAACCCGAAAAAGGTCACCGTTTTAATCGCAACAAGGTACTTCTAGACCCTTACGCTAAAGCTTTGACAGGCTCTTTCCGTTGGAAGTTGAACGAAACCTTTGGGTATAATCCTTCCTCCCCTGATAGAGATCTTTCTTTCAATACGATCTACGATCCTTCGGGGGTTCCTAAGTGTATTGTTATCGATGATTACTTCGACTGGCAGGGCGATCTACCTTTAAACTATCCTTTGCGCCATAGCATAATCTATGAAACCCATGTTCGGGGACTTACAGCTTCAGAATCTTCCGGCATAAAGCACCCCGGTACCTATCTGGGGGTTATTGAAAAAATACCCTATTTCCAGCAGTTGGGTATAACGAGTCTGGAGTTTTTACCCATTATGGAGTTTGATGAATACGAGTTCCAACGGAAAAATCCCATAACCGGCGAAGTCTTAACCAACTACTGGGGGTATAGCACTGTGGCCTTTTTTGCGCCCAAAGGTTCTTATGCAGCTACGGGTTCCTTGGGGGAGCAAGTAACAGAGTTTAAAACCATGGTTCGGGAATTACACAAAGCGGGCATCGAAGTAATTCTGGATGTGGTATTTAACCATACGGGGGAGGGGAACGAACTAGGGTATACCTACTGTTTTAGAGGAATTGATAATAAAATCTATTACATGCTGGACGAAAACCCGAGGTATTACAAAAACTATTCTGGCTGTGGAAATACCTTAAATTGTAACCATCCCTTAGTACGAAACCTAATTATGGATAGTTTGCACTACTGGGTAATGGAAATGCATGTGGATGGGTTTCGTTTCGATTTAGGCTCTATACTCGGTAGGGATCAAAAAGGTAGAATTATGGAAAACCCGCCGATGCTCGAAATGATTGCTGAAGACCCGGTGCTCCGGAATACTAAAATTATTGCTGAAGCCTGGGATGCTGGAGGAGCTTATCAGGTGGGAAGTTTTCCCGGTGGGCGTTGGGCAGAATGGAATGACCGGTATCGGGATGATGTGCGCAGGTTTTGGCGAGGAGACGATGTTACAGTGGGTGGATTGGCTACCCGGCTAACCGGAAGCTCTGATCTATATTTGCGGGATGGCAGAAAACCTTTTCATAGCATTAATTTCGTAACCTCCCATGATGGATTCACCCTGAGAGATCTGGTTTCTTACAATCAGAAACATAACGAAATGAACGGGGAGGGGAACAGGGACGGTAATGACCACAATTTAAGTTGGAACCATGGAGTGGAAGGCGATACGGATGACCCAGCTATTGCAGAACTGCGAACACGGCAGATGAAGAACTTTTTCACTACTTTACTGCTTTCTTTAGGAACCCCCATGATCTTAGGGGGAGACGAATTGGGCCGGACTCAAAGGGGCAACAACAATGCGTATTGTCAGAATAACCCTATTTCCTGGTATGACTGGACTCTTTTAGAACAATGGGCCGATCTACACCGGTTTGTTCGGCTGCTTATACAGTTTCGACTTTCCCATCATGCTTTTTTAAGACCTGAGTTCTATACTGGGATAGATGGAAACTACAATGCCATGCCCGACATTACCTGGTTCGATGAAAAAGGGAAAACTCCGGATTGGGGTAGGCAGAAAAAACTGCTAGCTGTGCGAATCGATGGAAGCGAAGCTCCCTTAGAACAGGACAGGGATGAGAGCGATTACTATATCCTTTTTAATGCCTCTGAAGCTACCCGCTCGTTCTTGGTAGCTCCCCCCCGCGCGGGAATGTACTGGTATCGGTTAATCGATACTAGTCTCCCGAGCCCAGAGGATTTTACCTTTCCACCTGAATCCGAAAAGAAAATCCAGCCTCAGAATCGATACACTGTACATTTCCGATCTGTGGTAGTACTTATTTCCCGGTAAAGAAGTTGTATGAACGTAAGCCGAAATATCCGAATGCTAATTCTACTGCTTTGTATCCTATTCCTAAGTATGCTCTCTCGTTTAATTTTCTCCCCCTTGTTGGTTTTTATCCAGCAAGATCTATCCCTTACGGGAAAGGAAGCTGGCAGTATTTTTTTCCTGTTAACTGCAGGGTATTCCCCAGGAATGCTATCTTCGGGTTTTTTCTCTGCCCGTTTCCGGCATCGGGGAACTATCCTGCTTGCCCTAGGGTTCATGGCTGCAGGAACTTTCCTAGTAGCCCTTTGCGGTTCGTTTGCCACCATGGTTGTTGGTTTATTGATATTGGGTTTTGGTACAGGCTTGTATCCTCCTTCGGGTATTGCCTCGATAACCGGGTCTATTGACCCTCAAAAGACAGGCAAAGCTTTAGCTGTCCACGAATTAGGACCCGCTTTCGCTTTTGTGGCAGCCCCTTTGCTCGTAGTAGCTTTGTATCCCTATATGGGCTGGAGATTCATTTTGGGGTGTATTGCTTTAGTAAACTTAGTCGTAGCTGTGTTGTACTCCCGGTATGGCTGTGGTGGAGAGGAATATGGACAGACCCCACGCTTTTCTAATCTACGGGTAGTATGGAAAGACCCCTTGCTCTGGTTTTGTCTTCTTTTATTTTGTGTAGCTTTGAGTGCGATGCAAGGTTTGTATTCCATCCTTCCTTTTTATCTAATTACAAATAAAAACTTAGAACCTACTGCCGTCAATTTGCTAGTCGGCCTTTCCCGTATAACCGGTATTCTTACCTTGCTAATTTCCGGGTATCTTGTGGATGGGCTTGGAGCAAGAAGAGTCTTAATGATAGCATTTGCGGTGTCAGGGGTAAGTACCCTGGGGATTATGGGGGGAACAGGAACCTTGCTTAACTTTTTTGTAGTTCTCCAACCTGCTCTATTATCTGCCTTTTTTCCCGCAGGCCTTTTAGTCCTTTCCAGGATAGGACCGCCGGAAATCCAAAATGTAACTCTATCTTTCGTAATCAGTTTTGCTGTGTTATTTGGAAATGGAATAGTGCCTACCCTATTTGGATGGTTGTTGGATTCCGGC
>JBDNDI010000269.1:0-3970 GCA_046719195.1 Spirochaetales bacterium
GCAGTCTGTAGATCTTTTAAAATTTTAGCTTTTCCCCGGACAGTAATATATTCAGGCTCAAAATCTTTTTCTACATTAATGGCAAGACGAGATTTCGGTAGATCGATCAAATGCCCCATCGACGCTTTCACCGCATACCCAGGTCCTAGGTACTTTTCGATGGTTTTTGCCTTAGCAGGGGATTCTACAATTAATAAGGTGTGCATTTTCGTTCCAGCCATTTTCTACCTCGTTTTCTCTAGCTCTTCTTTTAATCGATTGGCTAACCATTCGCCTGCAGAAAGGGATTCAGCTTTCCTATCCCCTACCTTTTCTTTGGTATCCATCAATCCTTGTGCTCTGTGAATGCCCCAGGCAGAAAAAAGGTCTTGTACCCCTTCAATTATAGGAGCTCCTTCCTCAGATACATGCCGGGTGCCTTCCATGGTCTCTACACCTAACCGGTGCACGAACAGATCTCTGCCCTGCTCTAGTGCATAATCGGCAGTAATAAGAGCGCCGGATCCTTTAGGTGCTTCCACTACAAGCACCCCCCTACATAACCCACTTATAATTCGATTGCGAGCAGGAAAATGATAGGGTAACGGATGTGTACCCGGCGGGTATTCGGAAAGTAATAGACCCCCTTCGGATAGAATTCGTTCCCCCAATCGTCGATTTGCATAGGGATATACCGTATCTGGGCCATGCCCTAATACTGCAAGGGTCCTACCCTTTCCATCTAAGGCTCCCCGGTGAGCTTCCCCATCAATTCCCTTTGCTAATCCCGAAACAATTACAATGCCAGCCTCCGCAGATTCTCGTCCAAAGTTATAAGCAGCTCGTCTACCCCTTGGAGTAGGATTTCTTGTCCCCACAACGGCGAAGAAGGTCTCTGTCCAGGCAGGTAATACACCCCTATAAAATAGTAAAAAAGGTGGATCATAGATTTCTTTCAACTGAGGAGGATACCGGCTATCGGTAGGCAGAAGGAGATGTATATCTTTACCTTGCATTCGCTGTAAAGTTGCTTCCGCTTGTTCCCAAAGAGCGAAAGGATCCCATAGGGTGTTTCTTAAGGTTCGTTGAAATTTTATAGATAGATCAAGGGGTTTCAATTTTAAAAACTCTTCTCGGGTGCTAATTTCTTCCCACACCCTCAATCGCTCTGAGTACCGCAGGCTCGGGATTGTTCCAATTGCTAAGGACAGAATTTCTTTCATCGTGCTACTCTCCGAAGTAATTCTTCCTTTAATTTCCTAGCCTCATCTCGTTTGTTCCCCGCTACAGGGGTGTTGATAATCCGATCGTACATAGCAAGAGCATCTTCCAAATTACCCAAAGATGCATACGCCCGTGCAAGAAGGAACATACCTCCTACATGGTTGGTTTGTCTAGTTAATAACCTCTGCAAATAAGGGATAGCTTTACGAGGCTCCTCCCATTCAAATACGTAAAGGATCGACAGTCCATATAACGCATCGACGTACTGAGAATCAATTTCTAAACATCGAAGGTACGCGCGCTCAGCTTCCTCCCATAATCTTTGTTGTTCCGACCTTTCCACTATCCCTTTAGCTAGTCGGGCTGCGGAAATAGCTCTGTATAAAAATAATGGAGCCTGTTCAGGAGAAATACGAATAGCCTCGTCCAAAGCCTGTAAGGCAGGTCCATACATTCCCCGGTCCATATAGGCAAGAGCCAACATGCGATAGTAGGTTAATAGCTTATCCGTTGCCTGAACCTTTTCTTCCACCAAAGATTTATACTTACGTACCTCCTTTGATAATTCTTGTATCCTCGCATCTGTTGGTTTTGCTGAGGTATATTCGGGAGATTCCATTTCTAACAGCTTCTGGACTATTATTGTATCTTCTTTCTTCTGACAACCCATGAAGAATATGCTGATTAGAGGAAACGAACAAAAAAGGATAATCCGCAGCCCTGTGTTAAACTTCAAGGTTCCCTTCTCCTTTTTTCTGCTTCCAATAGAATAGTGGGGGTAGCGGAGGATCCAAGGCGATCTGCTCCGGCTTCGATCATAGCCGAAGCAGTAGCATAATCCCGTATGCCACCTGCAGCTTTTACTCCCCTAGATTTACCCGCTATTAGTCGCAGGAGAGCTACATCCTCTACCGTTGCTCCTTTTGATGCAAAACCTGTAGAAGTTTTTAACATGTGAGCACCAGCCAAAAGGGATATTACGCCTCCAAGAAGCTTTTCCTCTTCATTTAACAAAGCGGTTTCCAATATTACTTTTACCCATTTACCTCTCGCTGTTTCTACTACCTCTGCTATATCCTGATACACAGCAAGAATATTCCCATCTTTCAATAAGCCGACAGGTATTACTGTATCGAACTCTTCACATCCCTCTTCTAAGGCTAGTCTTACTTCTACTCCTTTACTTTTTCCTTCCGAGTATCCGAGGGGGAACCCTATAACCGTACAGATTTTTACCCCAGTTCCCTTTAGATGTGCCACCGCCTCCTTTACCCGGTTCGGAGGAACGCAGACACTGTAAGTCTTCCAAAGCATTGCTTCCTGATATAGTTGCTGAAAAGCCTCTTTTGTTGCTTCTGGTTTCAATAGGGTATGGTCAAAGTAGGAAGCCAAAGGTTGCCCTGGGCTAGCCCTACAAGCAAGAGAGGATTCCGGAGCAATCGATACTCCGTGCCTCACCAATTCCCTTAGAACAAAAGTCCGAATCTCATCAATACGGGTCAGTATCCGTTCTTTATCAGTCATTCTTCACCTCCACTTCGTGGGTGATACAGTTGATGGGCTTGTTCCAACATGTCTTGTTCCACATGGGTGTAGATCTGTGTAGTAGCTATATCCGTATGCCCTAAAAGCTCTTGTACCGCCCGTAAATGAGCTCCTCCTTGCAAAAGATGTGTAGCAAAGGAATGTCTGAGCTCGTGAACTTTACCTTCCAATCCCACCTTTCGTACATGGTATTTGAAACGTTTCCATATCCCTTTACGGCCTAAAGGCCCTCCCAACCGGTTAAGGAACAAGAGTATCTCGGGTTTTCTCCTCTTTCTCTGTAAAAGAGAGGGTCTCCCTTTTTCTAAATACTCTTTAATCCAATATTCCGCCTCTCCTCCTATAGGTACCAATCGTTCTTTGTTCCCCTTTCCTCTAACCCTAATAATGCCTTCTTTAAGAAAAAGAGAATCGATGGTTAAAGAAGACACTTCGGAAACCCTTAAACCGCAGGAATATACTACCTCAAACAAACATCGATCCCGCAAACCTTCAGGAGTTTGAGTATCTATCCCTTGCAAAATTCTATCTACTTCTTTTGGAGAGAATATTTCAGGTATCTTTTTCTGTGTTTTTGGCGCCTTTACTCCCCTCATAGGATTTACCGGTAGAACATCCTCTCTGCACAGGAAGGTAAAAAAACCTCGCAAAGTACTTTGTATTTTGCAAGCTGTTCGATCAGTGATTCCGTCTACTTCCTTTCTCTTAAAAAGATACTGGGAGATAAGAGCTAAATCCACTTCTAGCAGAGATACCTTTTGTAGGGAAAGAAAATTTAAGAACAAGTCCAATTCTCTCTTATAGGTTTCAATAGTAGCTTCCGATAAATTTTTTTCTACTCTGAGGTAGTCGATAAAAGAAATTAGATTTTTCGATAGCTCAGCGCTACCTACCATTTTTCCCACCCGCTACTTTTCGATACCTAAGTACTGCTGGAATACCTAATTCATCTTCCTTGTACATATCTTCCCGAAATAGATCCTCTGTCCCTTTGGAAGGTTTTCCACTAGTTAGCTTTACCCAATCATCTAAAGAGATAAAATCGCCTTTCTTAGCTTTGTCTCCTTCGCTTTCTCCTTCTTTTTGGGAGTAGGACCTTTCAGAGGGGAAACCCGTAGCAATAACCGTAACTTTGATTTCATCATCTAGTGTTTCATCAATCGTATTTCCCGCAATTATCAGAGCCTCCTCATCCGCATGCGCGCGCTCGACCGCGATCTGC
>JBDNDI010000027.1:0-14444 GCA_046719195.1 Spirochaetales bacterium
AGTACAGCAACCAGAAGGGCCGTTGCTTCAAAAAAACAGCAACTTTTTCGTTTTTTACAAGCTTCAGGGTACTGAATAAAGAGACTAAGGCTCAGCCTGGGTTATATCTACCCCCACCACAAAATCTGGCTGATCGATATTCACAATCCTCACCCCATGCGCAGCTCGCCCCTGTAACGGTATCTCCTTGGCTCGAAGTTTCAAGGCATTCCCATACGAGGTTATAATCACAATCTCCGCATCCTCAGAAACCGAGATACCTCCGGAAACCTCACCGGTTTTTGGAGTCACTTTATAGGCAATCTGACCACCGGTAGCCCGACCATGGGGTTGGAAACTATCAAACTCTAATCGTTTGCCATAGCCAAACTCCGTAATGAGGAGGACCTGCTTGTTGGGTTCTACCAGTACGGCTCCGGCTAACTCATCCCCTGTAGAAAGGCGGATGCCTTGAACCCCCCGGCTACTTCTACCCATGGGACGCACATTCTCTTCATGAAATCGCAAAGCCCTTCCTTTTCGGGTTAAGAGGAGCAACTCCTGCTTACCATCAGAAAGGAGGGCTTTAACCACCTTATCTCCAGCATCTAGCTTAATAGCTAGAATACCCCGGGTACGGGCGTTTTCAAAATCCGAGGTGGTTACTTTTTTTATGACCCCTCGGCTAGTGGCAAATAGGATATAAGAAGAATCGGAAAATTGACTTAATTCTACTACTGCCGCAATCTCTTCATTCGGAGAAATGGAAATAAGAGTCTTTAAATGTTGTCCACGGGTATTTCGGGATCCCTCGGGAATTTCATGCACCTTTAAATAGTAAGCTTTTCCCTCAGTAGAAATGAAAAGGATATAATCGTGGGTAGAGGCTACAAACACATGGGTTATATAATCCTCTTCCCTAAGCGCTGTAGAGGAGGCTCCTTTTCCCCCCCTACTCTGCAGCCGGTAGCTAGTTACAGGAACCCGATTAATGAATCCCCGGCTAGACAGAAGCACCACCATATCTTCCCGTTGGATCAGATCTTCGATATTGATTCCTTCTATCTCCTCAGGAAAAATCATGGTTCTCCGGTCATCTCCATATTCTACCGATAGCTCCAAGATCTCCTTTTTCACCACCTGCAGAATCTTTTGCTCACTAGAAAGCAAATCCTTTAACTCCGCAATTAGAGCCAAGGTTTGTTCTAATTCTTCAATTATCTTTTTTGTCTCTAAACTTGTGAGTCGTTGGAGCCGCATGTCCAAAATCGCCTGAGCCTGCACAGTAGTTAATTGAAAACGCTCCATCAACCGATTTCGAGCTATCTCTACATTAGAGGAACTTTTTATAATTGCAATAACTTCATCGATATTCTCTAAGGCAATTTTTAAGCCTTCTAAAATATGAGCCCGTTCTTCTGCCTTGCGTAAATCATACTGACTGCGTCGGGTTACTACTTCTTTCCGGTGAAGTACATAGTAGGCAATGAGTTCTTTCAGATTTAAGGTCTTCGGCCTCCCATCTACCAGAGCTAAGTTGTTCACTCCAAAGTTTACCTGTAGTTGGGTATGGGTAAAGAGATAATTCAGAATAATCTTTGGGCTTACCCCCTTCTTTAGCTCAATTACAATCCGCATCCCTTCCCGGTCCGATTCATCCCGAAGATCCGATATTCCATCAAGATTCTTTTCCTTTACTAGCTCGGCAATCCGCATTATTAAGGCAGCCTTATTCACCATGTAGGGAATCTCGGTAATGACAATCATTTCCTTTCCACTCTTGGTGGTTTCCAGGGTAAATCGAGCCCGAACCACAATCCGTCCCTTTCCTGTGGTATAAGCTTCCCGTATCCCTTTTAGTCCGTAGATGGTTCCACCGGTAGGAAAATCAGGTCCCCGTACATGGCGCATCAGTTCCTCTACCGGATCCTCTGGATGATCAATGTAATGGGCAATAGCATTACAGATTTCCCGGAGGTTATGGGGAGGAATGTTCGTAGCCATGCCTACGGCAATGCCGCTTCCTCCATTGGCCAGAAGGAAAGGAAAAGCAGCTGGAAGGATCTTGGGCTCCTTTAAGGAATCATCGTAATTAGGTCCAAAATCCACAGTTTCTTTGTTGATATCCCGAAGCATCTCTTCCGCTAACCGGGTCATCCGCGCTTCGGTGTACCGCATGGCCGCAGGAGGATCCCCGTCTATGGAACCAAAGTTCCCTTGCCCCTGAATTAAGGGATAGCGGAGGGAAAAATCCTGGGCTAGGCGTACTAAAGCATCGTAGATACTCATATCGCCATGCGGATGGTATTTCCCTAATACATCCCCTACGATCCTTCCGGTTTTCTTAAAGGGCTGATTGGAACGAACCCCCATCTCGTGCATGGCATAGAGAATTCTCCGGTGTACCGGCTTCAGTCCGTCCCGTACATCCGGCAAAGCCCGGGATACAATAACGGACATAGCGTAGTTTAAGTAGGAGGTTTTCACCTCATCTTCAATAGAAATGGGAATTACAGTTTCCTTAGAGTCTGCCACAGTGTTACTTCCTTTTTCCTACGTTGGAATTACACATCTAGATTGGAAACAAACAGGGCATTTTCTTCGATGAATTCCCTACGGGGAGCGACGTTTTCCCCCATTAAGGTAGAGAAAATGTCCTCTGCTTCCACAAAATCTTCGAGTTTAATTTGAATAATCTTTCGAGTCTCCGGATTCATAGTAGTTTCCCACAACTGCTCCGGATTCATTTCTCCTAATCCCTTGTATCGCTGGATGTTGATTTTCTCCGAAGGGAGATTGAGTTGTTTCAGTTTTTGATCGCGTTCCATATCATCATAGGCATAGAATATTTCTTTTCCTGCTGTAATCTTATACAAAGGGGGCATAGCAATGTACACGTGCCCCTTCTCTACTAGGTCGGTCATATAGCGGAAGAAAAATGTTAAAAGCAACGTCCGGATATGGGAACCGTCCACATCCGCATCTGCCATGATGATCACCTTGTGATAGCGGAGTTTTTTTAAATCAAAATGATTTCCCACACCGGTACCTAAAGCAGTGATAATGGGCTGAAGTTTGTCATTTCCTAGTACTTTATCGATGCGGGTTTTTTCTACATTCAGCATCTTTCCCCATAGGGGAAGTATAGCCTGAAATCGTCTATCCCTGCCTTGTTTGGCGCTGCCGCCGGCAGAGTCGCCCTCTACAATATATATCTCACACTTGGCCGGATCCTTTTCCGAACAGTCAGCTAATTTTCCCGGAAGACCGGAGTTTTCTAAGAGACTTTTTCGTCGGGTAAGCTCCCGAGCTTGCCGGGCTGCGTTTCTAGCCCTTGCCGCTAGTACACATTTGTCAAGGATCTTATCTATAACTTCAGGATTTTCTTCAAAGTAACTAGTAAGTTGTTCATTTACAATAGATTCTACAATTCCTTTTACTTCCGAGTTTCCTAATTTGGTTTTGGTTTGGCCTTCGAACTGGGGATTGGGTAACTTTAAGGAAAGTACAGCGGTAAGACCTTCCCGGACATCGTCACCGGTTAGGGTATCGTCTAGCTTTTTGGCATACTTGGACTTTTTCAATAAATCATTCAACGTGCGGGTAAGGGCAGATTTAAACCCCACCAGATGGGTACCCCCTTCTTTGGTATTGATATTGTTTACAAAGGTAAAAACCGTTTCATTAAAGCCATCGTTATACTCTAGCGCAAGTTCAAGTTGTACCTCTTCCCGGGTTTTCTGAAAATAAATAGGACCACCATGGATTACCGTTTTCTTTTTGTTTAAATAATCAACAAATTCTTTTACTCCCCCATCGAATTTAAACTCATGCAATTTCGGGTTGGGGATTCGCTGATCTATAATGGTGATTCGGATTCCTTTGTTTAAAAAAGCTAATTCGCGTAACCGGGTGGAAAGCACATCAAAACTAAAGGTAGTTGTTTCGAAGATTTCCGGATCAGGGGCAAAGCGAACTAACGTACCCTGCTCTTCCGAAGTACCGATAACCTCAACAGGCCGTTCCGGAACCCCCCTACGGTATTTCTGGTAATATATTTTTCCATCCCGGAATACCTTAACTTCTAACCAAAGAGATAGAGCATTTACCACCGAGACCCCTACCCCGTGTAACCCACCGGATAGGGCATACGATTTTTTATCAAACTTTCCTCCTGCATGGAGGCGAGTCATTACAACCTCTAGGGCGCTGACTTTTTCTGTAGGATGAAGTTCTGTTGGGATTCCCCGACCGTTGTCTAGCACCGAGATAACATTTTCCTGTTCAATACGTACATGGATTTCTGTACAAAAGCCGGCTAAGGCTTCATCGATACTATTGTCTACCACCTCATACACAAGGTGATGAAGACCCTCCGCACCGGTGGAGCCCACATACATGCCCGGCCTCTTGCGAACAGCCTCTAATCCCTTTAAAACTTGTATGCTTTGAGCTGAGTAGGTTTGTTGCATAGATTTCCTTGTTCGCCGAATTATAGGGAGATACCCGAAAAAAGTAAAGGCAGTCTTTGGAGCGTTGCGAAGAAGCAAAGGATGTCGTACAATGGAACGATGTATGGATAGCAAGACATGGGATTATAGCGTGTTCTGGAAGGAAGCGATCCAGCAAATAAAAGGAGAACTTTCTCAACAAGAATTCCTCATGTGGTTTACCAATCTCAGTTATGAGGGTTCCACAGAAGGAGAAGTAATAGTCTCGGTTCCTTCCTCGTTTTACAAAGACCAGGTTAAACAACGATATCAAACGTTAATCGAAGAAAAATTATTTGACTTATCCGGGTTCCGAATAGCTTTAGCCATTACAGTAAAAAAGAAGCAGGAAACTCCCCGTAAAAATTTAGAAAAAGCTTCTACCAGTTCCCCTTCAATCCCTTCCCAATCTTCTGCCGTTACTTTAACTAACGAAGAAAAAGGGCGAGGTCTTCATCCTCAATTACGCAAAGAGTATACCTTTGAAAACTTTGTAATCGGGGTAAACAATTCCTTTGCTGCCAACGCCGCTTTAGCCATCTCGAAAAATCCCGGTACAGCCTACAACCCGTGCTTAATCTATGGCGGAGTAGGTTTGGGAAAAACCCACTTAATTCAATCCATTGGTCATGCGGTGTACAATGATTTTCCCAATTACAAGGTGGTGTATGTTACCGCCGAAAGTTTTACAAATGAGTTTATTCAAGGTCTTAGGGATAAAAATATATACAAGTTTAAAAACAAATATCGAAATGCCGATGTATTATTAATCGATGATATCCATTTTCTCCAAAATAAAGAAGAAACGCAAGAAGAGCTGTTCCATACCTTTAATGCCCTTTACGAGTCTAACAAGCAGATGGTCTTTACCTGTGACCGACCGGTTTCGGAAATAAAAACTCTTTCTGACAGGCTCCGAAGCCGCTTTGAACGAGGGTTAAATGTAGACCTGCAACCCCCATCTTATGAAACTCGCTATGCGATTTTAAAAAAGAAAATGGAACTTTCCAGCAAAACCATCCCTGAAGATGTTTTAAACTTAATCTGTACAAAAGTTACCACCAATGTCCGAGATTTGGAGGCTGCCCTAACTAAAATTATTGCCTATGCAGAACTTGTAAACAAAAATGTTACTCTAGAAATTGCTCAGGCTCAACTAAAAGACATGTTTGCAAGTCCTAAGCAAAATAATGTTACCATGGACATTATTAAAAAAACCGTAGCCGAATATTTTGGCCTTTCTTATTCTGACCTAAACGGAAAAAAGCGCACCAAAGCTATCGCGTTTCCGCGACAACTAGCCATGTACATTGCGCGGGAAATTACCGAGTATTCTACTACCGAGGTAGGCCTGGAGTTCGGAGGCAGGGATCACACCACGGTTATGCATGCCTGTCAAAAAATTGAAGTGCGTATGAAAATGGACCCTACTCTGGAACCTATTATCCAGCACCTGATCCGGACCATACGGGAACATTCCTCTAAATCGTAAAGTCGTACTTTTGGGTAAGGAAGAAGCTGTGGAAAACCTGTTACAAGGTATTTGGAAAACTGCTCAAAAAAGGAATAGAAAGATACTTGTGGATAATCCTGTTAAGGTTATCCCTGCTCTTTGTGGAATCTATCTAGTTACAGGTTCAAAAATTAAAGTCCTTATCCACATACTGACAGGGCTTACTACTATTACTGCTAGTATATATTTATGCTAACAAAGAGGAGAAAGACATGAAATTTACCTGCGAAAAAAACGCTCTTTTAAAAGAAATAGGTATTGCTCAGGAAATTATTTCCTCCAAAAGTACCCTCTCTATCCTTTCCAATGTACTTTTAGAAGCACAGGAAGGAAAACTTACCCTCCGAGCTACGGATCTAAAAGTGGCTTTTGAAACCTCCATACCTGTGGAAGTTTCAGTCCCCGGAAACACCACTGTATTCTGTGACAAGTTTCTTGGAATCCTTCGTACTCTGCCTGAGGGAGATATTGAGTTTGAAGAAAAGGAAGGAGGTACTTTTCTGATCCGTCCGGTGTTTAAAAAGATCGATTTCCGATTAAAGACCATTTCTGCCGATAAGTATCCGGAACTACCCTCACTTTCCGAGGAACACTATTTCTCTTTCCCTCAAAAAGATTTTAAAGAGATGATTCAGCAGACTATTTTTGCTGTTTCGGAAGATGAGACTCGCTACTACATGAATGGGGTTTGCATGGAGAAAGGAGAAGATCAACTCGTAATGGTTGCAACTGATGGCAGACGCCTCTCCTATATTTCTAAGCCATCTCCCCAACCTATTCCGGACTTTAGTCAGGTTATTATCCCCCCGAAGGTATTAACATTAGTGCAAAGGCTTGCTTCTGGAGAAGGCATGTTATCTCTCGCTGTTTCTGACAAAAACGTGTTTCTTACGTTTGATAACCAAAAACTATCGAGTGCACTAATCGAAGGGCAGTTTCCGAACTACCAGCGGGTAATTCCGGCAGAACAACTCCACAAAGTAAAAGTAGGTATTCCGGAACTATTGGAAGCCTTAAAACGGGTATCTTTAATGGTGGAGCAAAAGTCCAAACGGATCTATTTGGAACTCAGTGAAGGGCGAATGGTATTGAGCTCTGAAGAGAGCGAATTAGGGGTGGCAAAGGAAGAACTTGTATGTGAGTATGAGGGTCCGGAAACGGTAATTGCCTTAAATTACCTGTATCTGCTGGAACCCCTTCGGGTAATGGATGGCTCTTATGTGTTTATTGAATACACAGAACCGAACAGGGCCTTAACCCTTAGACCTGCGGAAAACACTGAATATTTTCATATTGTCATGCCCATGCAGTTAGATTAATCCATGGGTTTTTCTGCCCTACGCTTTTATCATTTCAGAAACTTAGAAGACCAGACTCTCACCTGGGACTCTAAGGAAATTTTCCTGGTAGGAGAAAATGGCCAGGGAAAGACCAATGTCCTTGAGGCCCTGTATTGTATGTCCTATGGGAAATCGTTTCGGGGAAAGAAAGATACCGATCTTATTCGAAGGGGAGAAAGCGAGGCCTTGGTAGAGGGATCGTATACCTCGGAAGAACAAGAAGGATTTTCCCTTCGGTTCTATATTGGAGAAAATAAAGGCGAAACTCAAAAAAAAATCACTCTAGAGGGAAAAGAGCTGAAGGATCGGTTAGAGTTGGTGGGATCCATTCCAACGATTCTGTTTGTACCGGAAGATATTCAATATATTATCGGATCCCCCGAAGCACAGAGAACGTTTTTCAATCAAACCTGCATCCTTTCAAAGCCCTCTTTCTTGCGAGTATGGAAAGGGTATGTAAGCCTGTTAAAACATCGGAATGCAGTTCTTAAAAAGGGAAACCGAGAACTTTTGGGTGTGTATGATGAAGAATTAGTCCGGCTTGGCCTGGAGGTTCAACGGGAACGAACCCAGGTTCTTTCCGCCTTTGCTCCGGTGTTTTCTTCTGTATTTAGCGAAGTGTCGCAGATTGTCCAACCGGTAGCTTTACGGTACCTTCCCTCCTGGAAAGAAGAAGATCCAAAGCATATTCTTCGCACTCTTAACCTACGGCAAGAACTTGACTTACGGTTCGGCATCACTACTACCGGTCCTCATAGGGACCGATTCCTGTTTCTGTTCGGCGATGGGGAGTTTGTTACCACTGCTTCTAACGGCCAGATTCGCTTAGCCTCGCTAGTTTTACGCATTGCTCAAGCGCTGTTTTACACAGAACGAACCGGAAGAAAACCGATTCTATTGATCGATGATGTTCTTTTGGAAATGGACTACGCAAGAAGGCGACGATTTTTCTCTGTTCTTCCTGCTTATGAACAAGCTATTTTTACTTTTCTTCCCGATGAGCCCTATAAGGCCTACCAGCAACCTAACACGCGGGTGTATACTGTTAAAAGGGGTAGGGTAGAAGAGCATGGGTAAGGATAAGGATATTGTTCGGGCAGGAGAGATATTGCAGGAGCTCTTTAGTCATTTAAACTATGAGGAAGGCCAAACCTACGTTTCTTTCTTCTCCGATTGGGTGAACCTGGTAGGAATAGACCTTGCCTGTCATGTAACACCGTTAGATATCCAGCGTAGGGTACTCGTATGCGAGGTGGATCATCCGGGTTGGATTCAGTTGTTTCAGATTAAAAAGAGTAGGATTCTCCATCGAATTCAACGGCAGCACCCCTCTCTAGAAATCCGGGATGTTCATTTCAAACTAAAGGCAACTGACGAGGATTTACCAAAGGCAAAAAGGAATAAAAAACCGCATCAATACCCTGCTAGTCCTCAAACAGGGCTTGCTTCATCTGCCGAATCTAAAGAAGCCATGCAAAATATAATGCCGGAAAATAGAATGCCAAAAAGGAAGGTTTTAGAACCTAAACAACCAGGACCCCTTGAGTTAGGGTCGATACAGGATTCCCGACTACGAACGGTGTTAGAAAAGCTAGGAAAGCATATCCGACGCCGCAATTGACAGAAATGAAGCTTGTACGTATACTACCCTACCCGGAATTTTGTTCTTAGGAGAATTATACAATGAAACGGACCTATCAACCTAGCAGGCGCAGACGAGTTCGAAAGTTTGGATTTCGCGCTAGAATGAAAACTAAAGGTGGACGATTAGTATTAATGCGGAGACGGAGGAAAGGCAGAAAAAAACTAACGGTTTCCGATGAAAAGAAACCTTACTAGGGCAGAAAGGCTTCGTAGGGCGTCCCGTATTCGGTGGGTACTTTCTTCCGACCAGAAAGTGGGATGCCCGGGCGCGAAGCTTCTTTTCCGAGAAAACGGGCTAACCTACAATCGGGTAGTATGTATACCTACCCGAAGGTTCCGAACCGCCGTACAGCGGAACCGAGCCCGTAGGCTAGGAAAAGAAGCTTTCAGGCAGGTAAAGCATCGGATGAAGACAGGGTATGATATAGTATTCATCCTATATCCAGGAGAGTTTTCCTATGCGGATAGGTTCCAGCAAATTACCTCTCTCCTCCAAAAAGCAGGGCTTTTTCAGGAGTGTAATGAGGGCATTGGATAGTATTGTCCTGCTCCTCCTTCAAGGATATAGACATCTCCTATCTCCCCTTCTACCTTCCTCCTGTCGATTTTATCCTTCTTGCTCAGCCTACACTCTGGAAGCTGTAAAAAAATACGGAGCAGGAAAGGGCGTGTTCTTAGGGATTAGAAGAATTCTGCGTTGTCATCCGGGAAACCCTGGAGGATACGATCCTGTTCCCTGACTCCAACATAGGGAGTATGAGATTTCATGGAAAAAAACACTCTATTGGCAGTAGTGCTTTCTGTAATTGTAATCACCATTGGATTCATGGTGCAAAATTACTTTTTCCCCCCACCGCAACCGACACCCCCCTCATCGGCTGAGCAGGGTTACCCGCCTGCTCAGGTTACTCGGCCACCCGAAGGAGCAGTTCCTACGCAACCGACAGTAGAAGTTCCGGCAGGGCAGCCTTTACCTGCTGTTACAGGGATGATTGTTCCTGTACCCGTAGATAGGGAACCAACCGAAACACAGGTGTTTTTGGAAACGGATCTGTTTGCCGTTACTTTTTCAACCCGGGGAGGGGTAATAACCTCTTTGCAGCTGAAGGAACATAAAGACAAAGAGGGTTTTGTGGAAATGGTATTAAGCGCGCCAAAAGATCCGGGAGCCTTTGTTGTTTCCTTTGGGGGGCCTGGTTCTTCACCGGTTAGTGTGCCTTTTTTTATGCGAAAGGTGGATGCCCATACCGTGGAGTTCTATCGGGAGTTTGAGGTAGTAGGATACCCCGATTCCGCTTTCCGTCTAACCAAACGCTATATATTTAAACCCGGAGAATACCTTTTCCAGCTAGATATTCTTTTAGAAGATTCCAATTTAAACTCGGTTATTCCCCTGAATTTCAACAATATAGCCTATACCTTACGGTACGGACCTCAGCTGGGTCCTCAATTTACCAAGCTAGATAACCAGCACGACTATCGACAGTTCTATGCGTATGTAGATAATAAACGCAAGGAAATAAAAGTACCGACAGGCAAGGAAAAAGAGGTAACTGAAAAAGCCTCCTGGGTAGGGATCGTAGGAAAATATTTTACGGTTATTGCGGCTCCTGTTATTCCTGAATTTTCTATTCTTCTTTCCACCTCTCCGGTAGAAGGACTTTCCCAAACGGCTCAATTGTTCATTTCGCGACCCGTAATCCGAACGGCCCGACAGATCGATACCTATCGTTTCTATATGGGTCCTAAAGTTTCCAAATACCTGAACAGCTATAACAATCGAAACAGCAATGTGTTTGGCCTTCAAGACATGCGGTTCGACGAAGCAATGGATTCCAGCATGTTCCTAGGATGGCTAGAAGCTATCTTAAAATTCCTCTTAAGCCTCTTCTACGGAATCATCCCGAACTGGGGGGTGGCGATTGTATTAGTAACCCTAGTCATGAAGATAATCATGTTCCCCCTAACCCATAAGAGTTTTGAATCTACGAGTAAAATGCAAACTTTGGCACCCAAAATGGAGGAATTGAAGCGGAAGTACAAGGACAATCCTACTAAATTAAACCAAGAGATGGCAGAATTGTATAAGCGGGAAGGAATAAACCCCATGAGTGGGTGTCTGCCCATGCTACTGCAAATTCCCATCTTCTTTGCTATGTACGGGTTATTCAGCAAACATTTTGACTTGCGAGGAGCTGCGTTTATTCCTCCCTGGATTACCGATCTATCAGCACCGGAATCCATCTATAGTTTTGCTCCCTATAAACTGCCAATTGTGGGCTGGAGCGATATACGCTTACTCCCCATTCTCTTTGTTATCACGCAGTTAATCAGCGGTATGTTTACCCAGACTGCCAGCACAGCTTCTAATGCCCAAATGAAGATGATGACGTATGGGATTCCCATTATCTTTTTCTTCATCTTGTACGATGTTCCCTCCGGATTGCTGGTATACTGGATTGTAATGAACATCCTCACCATTTTTCAGCAACTGTATATCAATAAAAAACGGAGGCTTAGCTAGTAATCTATCTTGAGGAGTTTACATATGGTGAAAGAGTTTGAAGGAAAAACAGAAAAAGAAGCCATCGATAAAGCGGTGGAAGCCTTAGGATTAAATCGAGATGAGTTTGATGTGGAAATCGTAGAAACCCAAAAATCCGGTTTTCTCTTTAAAAAGGGAAAAGTGGTTATACGGGTACATGTAGATGATGAGGACCTACCACCGGAAAAAAAAGTACCGGAAAACGATTTCGAACATGCTCTTGTGGATTTTGTAGAGAACGTAATTCAAAAAATGGGATACCCTGGTACAGTGTCTGTTGCTTTTCGCGAGCCTAACAAATTAGGACTACGAATCTACTCAGAACACTCAGGCATTCTTATTGGCCGAAAGGGCAAGAATCTAGATGCGATTCAATTGTTAGCCAATGTAGTTGCAGGGAAGTTAACCAATGACCAGGTCCGGGTAGTTCTGGATTCGGAGAATTATCGTTCTCGAAGAGAACAGAACCTTATTCGCATGGCCCGGAAAATTGGAGAGCAGGTGCGACGTACCAAAGGGTCTCGACTGTTGGAACCCATGAATCCCTTTGAGAGACGACTCATCCATACAGCCCTAAACGATTTTGAAGATGTGGATACAAAAAGTGAAGGAGAAGGTCTCTACAAGCAAGTCCGGATCTACTACCGGGGTGTGGACCGAAACAACCGCTAGCATTGGGTAACCAAGAATTCGGTAAAGCGGTAGGCTCGGGCAGTACAGTGGATCTTCGCGGGTATCCGGATCCATAAAGAGAGGTGGTTGTCCAGGCAAGATTCTTGCGGATATACCGCCTGTCTCCTTTCCCTCTTTTTCGGTTTACTTGTGGATAAGTTGTGGAAATTTTCCGTATAAATTAACCTACTTATATAGCGAATCGTATATTCTCAGATGAACCTTTTTATAACAGAAAAATTTTACTTTTTGCTTCAAAATTTTTGTAATTTTTATTGAAAATCCTTTAATTTTATATCTTCCTGTGCTTTTGGAGATCTTTTATACCTTAGGTTTGCTCATTTTAGCTTTGATTCCATGCTATGAAATTAAGTATTAAATAAAGGAGTCTTTCCTGCTTATTGTGGATAACTTGTGGATTATTTGCGAATGGCTCATGCGCACGAGCTGAAACAATCGCTCTACGTCCTAACAATTACTTACAGGAACAAGCGATGCTGTCAGGATCTATAGCCCTTCCACAACCCTTCCACCTGATCCAGCTAAAGTCTTACTATTTATTACAGGAATAAGCGCTGGCCGAGAACTTGGGCTATTTTCCGGATAAACTCAGGACTTGTCCCGCAGCATCCTCCGATAATATCCGCCCCCGCTTCTACTAAAGCAGGTACATATTGCGCGTAGGTTTCTGCGGTCATACGGTACTGAGGCTTGCCCTCCACTAGCTCTGGTAGTCCGGCATTAGCTTTTATCCAAACAGGATTAGAGGTAAGGGATCTAAGAAGGGAGGCCAATTCTACATAAGTATCAATCCCACTACCACAGTTAGCCCCCACGCAGAAAGCACCGGCGTTTAATGCAGCTTCTACTGCATCTTCCGGGGTATGTCCCATAAAGGTCCTATATCCTGAAGGATTTTTTTCATAGGTCATGCTCGCTACTACCGGCAGACCCGTACTAACTGCGGCTTTAACCGCAATCTCCATTTCTCCGATATCGGACATGGTTTCTACCACAATCCATTGGGCACCTCCCTCTTTCAGAGCTTCTGCCTGCTCCTGAAAGGCTTCCAATAGTTCCTCTTCTGTAACTTCTCCCATTAGAAGGAGTTTTCCCGAAGGGCCGATATCGCCAGCCGTAATTGCTTTGCCTTCGCAAACTTCTCGGGTAAGACTAGCCCCTATCCTGTTAATGTAACGAGTTTTTTCTCCTAACCCATGGCGGGACAGCTGGAAACGGGTACCTTGAAACGTGTTGGTTAGAATAATCCGGCTACCCGCTTGTAGGTATTCTTTTGCAATAGCCTGTACTTCCTTAGGGTGCGATAGATTCCACTCTTCAGCCGGGTTTCCCTGAACCAAACCTCGCTTCAGAAGCTCCGTGCCCCAGGCTCCGTCCGCAAGGAGTATACCCTCGCCAACCTTCCATTCTTTGCCTAACACTTCCATATGTTTCCTATCCTAAAGGGAGTGTACTAGCGAATTAGGATTCTAGCAACCTGTCCTCATCTTGGCAAACAGCCGGTTTGGTACTACCCTACAGACATGAAGCGTACAATACTCTATGAGACGCATAAGGCTTTACAGGCAAAACTAGTATCTTTTGCGGGATGGGAGATGCCCCTTCAGTATCCCTCCGGGCCTATTGAAGAACATCGGAGGGTTCGTCGATCTGCTGGGCTGTTTGATACCTCCCATATGGGACGCCTTCGTGTAACCGGGGCAGGCTCTCAGGCCTTTCTCGATAATCTGTTAACTGCCAGGCTTTCTGACCTTTCTCCAGGGTTTTCCCGGTATTCGCTAATGCTCCGCCAAGATGGCGGTGTGTTGGACGATCTTTTTGTCTACCGGTTGAAGGAGCAAGAATGGCTATTAGTGGTGAATGCTTCTAACACAGAGAAAGACCTGAACTGGATTCAAAACCAAGCAGCCAACTTAGCAGCAGGATCAGTGGAAGTAGAAGATATTTCTGAAAAATTGGGTATGCTTGCTTTTCAAGGCCCTCGAGCTTTAGAAGTAGTAAGAAAAATTTTCACCCAAGAGGAGGGAAAACCTTGGATACCCCCAGAGCGATTGGGTTGGGCTTGGGGGTGGCTACCCCAATCGAGTTCCCTACGATGCCTTTTAGGGCGTACTGGATACACTGGGGAGGACGGGGTAGAAATATTCCCACCGTGGGAGCAAACGCCCATGGTTTTTCATTCCCTGTTAAAAGCTGCTCAGGACCTAGGAATCGAAGCGGGGCCTGCGGGTCTCGCTGCC
>JBDNDI010000270.1:0-3942 GCA_046719195.1 Spirochaetales bacterium
AATCCTATTAGAAAAAGGAAAAAGAAAAGTCCAACGATTAGAAAACCCATATCACTCCCTTAATAGATATTCTTGCTTATTCTTTTTGAAGAGAAATCTTCCATATTCATAAGTAAGTAGGATAAAACCGATTACCGTTGGCAGAATAAAGATAGGGAACGGAATGGATAATGTTGCTGTTCTATTTTTTAGGTTATTGAGCATGGTTATGACCGATCCCGTAGCAACTACCCCAAATACAATCGTTGCTGTCAGGTGGATAAGTATAGTAATAAGGATGCGTATTTTTATAGGTAGTTTTTGCAGTATTTCTTCCATACGAATATGTCCACCTGAGCGCGCTGCAAAGGGAGCACCCAAGAACACTACACATATTAGAAAATATCGAGCCAGCTCTTCGGCTCCTACTAGCGGGGAAAGAAATATAACTCTCATAATTACCTGTAAGGCAACTAGAACAATAAGAACACCTAAAATAACAGTCGAAATAAATTGGTCTATTTCGTGGAATTTATTCTGCATCTATTTCCCCTGTGAATTAAAAAAAACTACCCCCTCTGTAAGAACAAAGGGGGTAGAAGGATCCTTATTTAATTGCTTGAATTTGCTCTATATACGTTTTCCATTGAGGGAAATCCTGAAATACTTTCGCTAGAACAGCAGTCCGAAATTCATCTAATTTAAGGCCGTTGGAGGTGTCTATAAACTTCATGCCTTTTTCTTCTAACTTTGCTCGAATGTCCTTATCTGCTTCTGCTGTCCATTTTAGCGATTCCATGGCTTTATCTTGTAATACCTGTTCAAAGATAGCCCGCTGAGCTTCCGGAATGCGTTGCCAAGATCGTTCGTTGATAAAAGTACATAGCACAGAATGCATATGACTTGTCATCATAATATGTGTTTGTACCTCGTAGAATTTTTGCGCATAAATATTCTGAAGGGGGTTTTCCTGGCCGAGTACAACTCCTGTCATAAGGGCTGTATGAAGTTCTGCAATTTCAACCGGCGTAGGAATAGCACCCATGCCTTCTAACATGGTCATCCAAAGTTTTACGGGAACTCCTCTAAACTTTTTCCCTTTCATATCTGCCGGGGAATACACGGGATAATTGGCTGAAAGTTGTCGAGCTCCGCGATAATGGCTTCCTACAATCCGCATTCCTCCTGCTTGAATTAATTTATCGTTTAGTTCTCGTAATACAGGAGAGGTTTTCGGATTTGTTGCTTTTATCGCATGTTCTGCATCGCGATAAATATAGGGAGCATTGAAAACAGAAATATCGGTCAAAAACTTCCCTAATGAAGCGAAGTCATGGTGAGCCATATCGATGGCACCTGCTTTTACCCCATCTACCATTTCGCTTACACCCCCCAACTGAGAGTTGGGAAATACCTGCAGTATAAGGCGCCCATTGGTGCGTTCCTGGACGGCTTTAGCAACTTCCTCGGCATATCGGGTTTGAATTTCCGTTGCCACTCCCACATGAGCATACCGTAAAGTAATTGGCTTTTCATCTTTTGCCTCTTTGGCCCCTCCGGCAAATACTAGGCTAGCAGCCGTGATTAAAATAACAAAAAGAAAAATTTTTTTTGTTTTTTGCATAGGTCTCCTCCTCTTAATAAATACATATAATATTTAAGTAAACGATTACCTCTATTCATTCTAACAGGGTTTTTCTCCTTCTGTCAATGAATATTCAATCCAATGAGAATACAATTCTAATATTTTAGAAAGGTCATTATTGATTATATAATAAAATATTAATTAAGTTTTCATAAAGTAAAATGGCTCTTTACCCAGATACCCCTTTAAAGGTGAGGTTAAGTTGTAGGGTTTTCAGCCTCAATTTATAACGTAATCGTTTTCTCTATAGCCAAGCTTATATTTCTATAGTACAATCAGAACCATCAACTATCTAAGATGATGAGACGACATTCTTTCTATAAACGCATTACTATAAAAGATGTAGCTCAGAAGGCAGGGGTTTCTGTTGCTACGGTTTCAAGAGTAATTAATAAAAATTACTATGTGAGTCCGGAAGTAGCTGTACGTGTAAACAAAGCAATTGAAGAATGCGGATACCTGCCCGACTCAATAGCCCGTTCGCTGAAAAATAATACTACCTATTTAATTGGATTCATAGTATCTGATATTTCCAATCCACATTTAATGTCTATCGCCCGTGCAATAGAGAATGTAATCCGGGAATCAAACTATAATTTACTAGTCTGTAGTACGGAGAATGACCCCCTTTTAGAGAAAAAATATATAGATGCGTTCCTTTCCCGAAGGATTTCAGGCATTATTCTCCACTCTACCGGACTACTAGATGATTATGTGTCTGAGGTTAGTCAAAAAATACCCATAACTCTAGTGTATAGAAGAGTAAAGAATCCTTTATTTAAGGGCGATTTTGTAGATACGAATGGCAAGAGGGCTGTTTTCTTGTTAACTCAGCATTTAATAAAAGAAGGGCATACCCGCATCGGTGCAATAAACGGTAGTCTCCAGTTCAGTACTGCAGAAGATAGAGACCAGGGGTATCGAAATGCGTTGAAAGCCTTTGGCATTCCGATAGAAGAAGAGCTTATTTATTACGGAGATTTTACCGATGCATCAGGCTATCAAGGGGCTGCAACTCTTATGTCTTTGAAAAAGCCTCCTTCGGCTATTGTTTGCATGAATAATGTGGTTGCCTGTGGAGCATTAAAATATCTGTTTCAAGAAAAAATTCGTGTTCCCGAGGACGTTTCCGTTGTAAATTATGGAGAGATAGAGAATGTGGAAACTATGAAGGTAATTCTTACACGAGTTCCTCAGGATCCTCGGAGTTTGGGGAATAAAGCGGGAGAATTAATTTTGTCCCGCATCAACAATCCCATATTATTAAATAGGGAAGTTATATTTGATTCGGAATTAATTCTAGGCAATTCCACACGAAGGATGGATGGATAAAGATGCTAATCCTGCAAAACGTTTTGGCGGCATTAGCCGGAGAAAAGGATTTCCAAAAGGTAGATGTGTATATCGATGGGGAAAAATTTAGCCGGATTGTGCGTGGCGGATCCCTTTCGGAAGCAGGGGCTTTTGCTTCTAGGCAGAGGGGGGCGGTCATGCGAAATCAAACCGGATCTATTCCAAAGGGTGGGGAATTACCCGGAGGGAAGGAGGTCCAGCGGCTCGATGGCTCCGGTTTATGGATGTTCCCTGGAGGGATTGATCCCCATGTGCATTTAGATGAACCAGGTTTTACCCATCGGGAAGATTTCTTTCACGGTACAGCCGAAGCTGCCCGGGGGGGAATTACCACCATAATAGATATGCCCTGCACCTCCTTACCACCTGTGGTTTCTTCTGATGCTTTGAAACAGAAGCTATCAGTCGTATCCAGGCGGGCTGTGGTAGATTATGGCTTCTATGGAGGCATCCATGGAGGTATGTCGCAGGAAGAGATACAGCGTACAGTCGAAGAGCTCAAGAAGGATGTCCTTGGGTTTAAGTGTTATTTCCTTTCGGGAATGAAGACTTTTCCGGCTGTACAGCTTTTCCAATTTCGACAGGCTATTGCCCAATGCGCCCAAGCCAAAAGGCCCCTTTTACTTCATGCAGAAGACCCGGAGGTTGTAACGGAGGCTACGAAAAAACTAGAAGAAGAGCGTAGCAATCGACCTCTGGAATGGAAGGATTATTACCGTTCCCGGCCCATGGAAGCTGAGGTTAGGGCCTGCAAAAAAGCAGTGCAAGCCGCAGGGGGTGAAGCGCCTTGGTTGCATGTGGTGCATGTAGGTACTGCAGCAGCAATAGAAATATTGGCCCAAGCAGGGGCTAGTTCGGAAACTTGTCCTCACTACCTAATCTTTGATGAAGGAGATTTTGAAACCCTAGGTGCCGCTTTAAAAACAGCTCCTCCCGTGAAATCACAGAATCAAAAAGAATTCCTC
>JBDNDI010000271.1:0-3917 GCA_046719195.1 Spirochaetales bacterium
AGCATGCTCTTCCGATCTAACACTTCTATCAATTTCTCCACATAGGTTCTTGCCTCGGGTGTTTGAGTATACGGGACATGTCCTGCCCTCTCTACGTAGATCACCCGAAACTTTGGCAATTTCGCCGTTAATATAGCGATAGAGTAGGGCCAATCTACCACATCATCCTTGGTTCCCTGGATAATCCAGCCTTCCTTATTTAAAACCGGGTAGGTAGCCACCTTAGATTCCCAGTTCCAAAGAGCCTGGGCCCAATGAAGAGGAAAGTAGGGGATATCCAACAAGGGGTCCCTAACCGTTCGGCTTTTCCAGTAAGGAGCAGCCCATCCGAACAGGTTACCCAGGACCTTGCCTGTATGCCAATACGTGGACCGTACTAAGGGGGACAGGAAAAGGTGAGTATCAAATCCGGATCGGGACTTATGCACCTCTATTTCTGAAAGATAGATCCAGATTGAAGCAGCGCCCGTAGAATGCCCTAAACCCACCCAAGGCCGGAGAAACAGATCTGTTTGCAGAGAAGCCCAGCTCAACACCGTATCAACCATTCTTCCATAAAGAGAAAAGTCTTGTATGTCTCCGCGTTCTCCAAAAGAAAATCCGTGTCCCGGAAGGTCTATCCCCACCAGCCCCCAACCTCGTTCTAGTATTTTTCTCCAAACTGATGTCCAGGCACCACTATGATCCAAATACCCGTGAAAGAAAAATACGGTTCCCTTAACCTGCGGGGGAATAAGGATATGCACCCCTAGAAAAGAGTCTTTAAAAGCGAGCAGGCCCATTCTTCTGTAAACTAAAGTGGAGGGAGGTAGATCTGCAAACCCATACGTCTCTAAATAGATCTTCTCGAAAGGTCCCGGATCGCTTTTTAAACTTAGCGGTTTCGAATCGGTACCCCTATCTACTAAAGAGAAAAACTTTAAAGAAGGAAGTCCTTTAGTAAGCAAAAAACCGATTTCCTCCCAAAGCCCTTTCCGAAAAGACAAGGAAGAATCCGGAGGGGGAGTTGAAGAGCAACCAGAAAGTAAAAAGGATCCTACAAGGGATAACGTTAATGTAGAAAGCCCCCTACCCAAAACTCTACCCAATCCAAACCCCCGTTTATCTGAACCCCCGCTTCTCCACTTATATTTTAGAGATACTCGTAGAGGTGCTCGCGCCAGAGTCCTGTCTTATTCATCCAAGAGTTGCTCCCTGAGTGTTGACATACAAGGCATAGAGAGAACGACTAGCAGCCATAAACAGACGATTTCGGAATCGGCCTCCAAAACAGAGATTCGCACATCGTTCAGGGAGGGCAATCCGGCCAATGGGTTTCCCATCCGGAGCAAACACCATTACCCCATCCAGTTCCTCCGAACCCATTCCCCACCCGCACCACAGGTTCCCATCTGTATCACAACGGATTCCATCTGGTGTTCCTGGTCCGGCATCAACAAATACCCGTTTGTTTTTTAATCGGGTTCCGGATTCATCTACGTCAAAGGCTAATATTTTTCGGTTAGGTTTTCCCCGGGACTCTACCACGTAGAGTATCTTTTCATCCGGCGAAAAGCACAGTCCATTCGGAGCGGCAATATCTTCGGCAACCACCGAGACTTTTCCCGTCTCTCCATCCACCCGATACACATACTGGGGAAGTTGAGGCTCGGCTTTGTATCCTTCATAATACCCCTGAATACCAAATACAGGGTCGGTAAACCAGATAGAGCCATCACTTTTTACAACCACATCGTTGGGAGAGTTGAGTGGTTTTCCCTCCCAGGAATCAAGAATAACGGTAATAGAACCATCGTATTCGGTACGGGTAACCCGCCGCTTCCCATGCTCACAGGTAACAAGCCTCCCTCTTCTGTCTCGGGTGTTGCCGTTAGCAAAATCAGAGGGTTTTCGAAACTCTGAAACCTGGTTTGTAGTTTCGTCCCATTTTAGTATCCGATTGTTGGGAATGTCGCTGAATAAAAGAAACCGCCCATCGCCAAACCATACCGGCCCTTCAGCCCACCGGCAACCGGTATACAACCGTTCTACCGCTGCATTCTGAATCCGGTATTTTAAAAATCGATCATCGAGCACAATTATCGCCGGATCCGGATACCGCTCAGCTTCCTTGAAAACTCTTTCCTGGTTAATAGTTTCCATGCTTTAAACCTCCACCTATAATGTACTTATATCCCCGGTAAGTATTCCAGATTGGGTTTACCTAGGGCATAAAACATGCGAAGCTTTGCGTCGAGGTCGGAGGAGGTTAGGATGTCTAGCCTTCTTTGAAACTCTTTTCTTTCCCCTTCTGCTCCGTACGAACAGGAGCAGGTGACACTAAGCCATCCCTGGGCAGCAGCAAACCGACGGATACTTTCTTCGGGTACTAAAGCGAGCGGACGAATTACGGTAACCGGGAACTTTTTATATTTCAACAGTGGAACCATAGTCGATAATTCTCCCTTATTTACCATATTCATCAGAAAGGTAGTTAGAATATCATCTAGATGATGCCCCAACGCAATTTTATTGTACCCATGTTCCAAAGCATAGTGCATCAGTTCGGTTCGACGTTGGGTGGCGCACCAGTAACAGTTCATTTGCTTGCCGGGTTTTAACCGGCCAATAACCGGTACATCTCGGGTTTCTAGAGGAAGATCCCATTCGGTATACAAGGCTTCCAGGGCTTTCTCTGCTTCTAGCGGCATACCTCCTCCGGGCACATCGGTCCGAATCCGTAATGCTTTAAGCTCAAAGGGGGGGGTCCCCCACCGTTTTCTTCTAGCTAATGCCCAGCTTAAAGTGGTGGAATCCTTACCTCCCGATGCGCCAATTAGGATTCGATCCCCTTTTTCTATCAAATGATAATCGTGTATAGCTTTTGCAATAGCTTTTTCTATCCCTGTCATAAGCTCCTTGGTAGAGTAGAGAACATTTTTATCTGAAGATAATAAAAAAATCTATATTGCTTTTCTGTGATATCAGATATACTATTAGAATATATGAATCGGTTTAAATCACAAAAAGACCCGGTGTTAGAAACTCGAAGTCTAGGTGAACAGGTATATCAATACCTCTGCGCCCAGATTATAGAAGGAAATCTGAACTACGGAGAAATTCTAAGCATTAAACAGATAGCCTCCAATTTAAAAGTAAGTCCTATGCCTGTAAGAGAAGCAATAAAACGATTAGAATTAGAAGGGGTAGTCACTATTCACCCCCGCAGTCGTTGTGAAATTAAAATTCCCACTAAGAAATCCATACAGGACGCCTTAGAAATGCGAGAGTTACTAGAAACCCATTGTATTGAATCGCTATTCAACAAACTAAATCTTTCGGATCTACAACCTCTATATGGCATACTAGAAAACATGCGTACGATCGTAGCTCGTGGGCAGGGGCCTGAGGAAGTAAAAGAATACATTCGCTGGGACAGAGAATTTCACACGGAGTTGTGCAGATTAACCCGTAATGATTACCTTATTAAGTTCTATAAAGAAATCAGTTTACATTTGAACATGAATTATATCTATAATATAGCTATCCCACCAAACATCGCCACTACGTTAGAGCATCACTCTCAGATTGTGGAAGCCCTGGCAAGACATTCGCCTGATGCTATTGAAATCATGAAAATTCATTTAGAACGAAGCAAACAAAATGTTTTGGAGGGGTCACGCTTTGCCCACTTTCCGGAAACGGCTTAATCCATAAAATATCCACCATTCATATCCAATACTTCGCCGGTAATAAACGAGGCTCCATCGGAAGCTAAAAACAAGGCAGCCTCGGCGACCTCTTCCGGTTTACCTAACCGCTTTAAGGGTATGGATTCTATAATTTCTTTTCTCTTTTCCGGGCTCCATTCTGCACTCATTTCCGTTTCAATAGCATGAGGGGCAATGGCGTTCACATTAATACGATAGGGAGCTAAC
>JBDNDI010000272.1:0-3915 GCA_046719195.1 Spirochaetales bacterium
ATACTTCTGTACAACTCCTGTTAGGGGTCTCAGGGTATTGCCTCCGTCCCTACCGTGTAAAACCATGGCCGCTTTACTAAACTTCTCTTTTTCGGAGCCGGCTAGGTAATAAAAGAGAAAATCCGGGCCTACAGCTCCTAATAAAAAAGTATGGGGCGCTTCAGTTACACACTCTGCTAAAGTCGGAAAGGGGGTAGCACCGATGGGGGGTGACTGATAAATGGTTGGGTTTTCTAAGTTTTCTATCCTAGCAGGGTGTTGTATCAAGTGCCCTTCGGGCAGTAAGGACTTTTTAAAAAAGGAGTGTCTTCTTTTTAAGGTATAGGGTAAGGCCCATTCCCCGTGTAGAGTTTTTGCTACCTGGGAAGCTAGGTACCAATGGGTCAGCTCTTTTGGCATAGTTCCGGACTCCTAGCTCAGGTCTTAGGTACTAATAGCAGGAGCAGCCCCCCTATAAGAAATAAGAGGTTAACACTTAAAATTCCATACGCAGTGTTATGGAACAAGGTAGAAACAAAACCCACCATTGCAGGTCCCATAATGGCAGCGAACTTTCCAAACACATTGTAAAAACCAAAGAACTCCGCCGATTTTTCCTTAGGCACAAGCTTGCCGTAGTAGGACCGGCTTAAAGCCTGTATGCCTCCTTGGGAAGTAGCGACCAGCATCGCTAAAACCCAGAACACACCCGTCTTTAAGGATTGGGTAGGCAAACCCGGCAGGAAAAAAGCAATGAAGGTGATAATTATATAAATACCAATTCCAACAAAAAGCATCACTTTGGCAGACCAGAGGCGGGCGAGTTTTCCATACAGCAAGGCAAAGGGAAAAGCCACAATCTGTATCATCAGGAGGATAATTAGAAGAGCATTTTCTGAGATGCCCACATCCAGAGCTATGGGAGTAGCCATTTTTATAATAGTATCTACTCCATCTATATAGAAAAAGTAGGCAAGGAGAAAGATAGCGAGAGCCCTATAGGGTTTAATGTTTTTTACCGTTTCCCACAAGCGGGAAAAGGTATTTTTAATGGGATGGGCTACAGGTTCCAAAAAGTAGCGTTGCTGCACATTCTTTAAAATGGGAAGAGAAAAACCTATCCACCATAGGGAGGTTAAGAGAAAAGAAAGTCTCACCGCCGGCACACTGGAAGGAAACCCTAAGATTCGATGATTTACAATAAGCAGGATACTGATGACAAAGGGAATCACGCTTCCGATGTATCCCCACCCAAAGCCACTGGAAGAGATCCAGTCCATTCGATCTTCGGTGGTTACATCGGTTAAAAAGGAGTCGTAGAAAATGTTCGCACCAGCAAACCCAAGAGCAGAAAGAATGTACAACCCAAGAGCGGTAAATACTTGTCCTTCACCGGTTAAGGATAGAGATGCCGTGGTTCCTACTCCTAATAAAAGGAAAGCTAAAAACAACCGCTTTTTCATGGCTCTAAAATCGGCTAGCGTCCCTAACACTGGAGCAAGCACTACTAATACAAGGGTGTAAAAACTATTCGCATAACCCCAGTAAGCGGTGGATAGAAACGAATCTAATCCCTTTGCAGCTACTTGCTTAAAAAAAATGGGGAATATGGCCGTAGTAACTATAATAGAGTAGGCTGAGTTTGCCCAATCGTACAGTACCCAGCTTCTTTCTTCTCTTGTCATACTTACCTCGTTTTTGATAGTTCTTTATAGGATATGCTGTAAGAAGCGCTTGGTTCGCTCTTCTTTGGGATGGGTAAAAAGCTCTTCAGGAGGGGCTATTTCAATAATTTCCCCGTTGTCCATAAACACCACTTTATCCGCTGCAGCCCGGGCAAACCCCATTTCATGGGACACCACGATCATGGTCATGCCTTCCTTAGCTAAACCGAGCATTACATCCAATACTTCTTTAATCATTTCCGGATCTAGGGCTGAAGTCGGTTCGTCGAAAAGCATTACCTTGGGCTCCATGGCCAAAGCCCGAGCAATAGCTACCCGCTGTTGTTGCCCTCCCGAAAGCTGGGAAGGATAGGCCCCCTCCTTATCTGCCAAGCCTACCTGGCTTAACAAAGCCCTAGCTTTCTGCTCTGCCACTTCTTTGGGTACTTTTTTTACAATGCGGGGTGCTAGGGTAATGTTTTCCAAGGCAGTTAGGTGCTGAAACAAGTTAAAACTCTGGAAAACCATTCCGGCTTCTTCCCGAATCCGGCGAATATCAGTTCTAGGGTCGGTAACACAATCCTTATCTATCCAAATTTCTCCGCCTGTAGCCCTTTCTAACCGGTTAATACAACGTAGCAAGGTGCTTTTCCCGCTTCCCGAAGGCCCGATTATTAACACCACTTCGCCTGGCCACACTTCTAAAGACACATTCCGCAGAGCTTGGACAGAACCAAAATGCTTACTGACTCCCCGTAGGCGGACTCTGGGTCTTTGGTTTTCTCCCTGGTTGGTTCGGCCTTGCATTTTTAGCGCCCCTTTTTATGTAAGCGTTCTTCCATAATTCCTACCAGTCGAGAAAGGAAAAGGGTGAGCACCAGATATACCAAAGCGACAACTGTATAACTTTCAAAATACCGGAAGGTGGTAGACGCATACTCCCGTCCTCGGCGGAGCAAATCTGCAATGGCTAAAATAGATACGAGGGAAGAATCTTTTAATAGAGCAATAAACTCATTTCCTATAGGGGGTAAAATAATCTTTATGGTCTGAGGAAGGATAACCCTCCACAGAGCCTGGGTACGGCTCATTCCTAGGGCTAAGGCGGCTTCCATCTGACCCTTCGGCACAGCCTGGATTCCGGCTCGGAAAATTTCTCCCATATAGGCCCCATAGCATACTGCCATGGCTATTACCGCAGCAGGTATTCCCTGCAGCCGTAATACTTTACCTAAGGCAAAGTAAATATAGAACAACTGCACAAGTAGGGGGATTCCCCGTATAACCTCCACATATACCGTGGCTAATCGATTGATAAACGTAATACGGGATATCTGCCCTAAGCCCGTTAAAAGACCAATGACCAGGGCAAGAGAAATGGCAAGTAAGGTTACCTGAAAGGTTACGAACACTCCGTCGGGTACAAATTTAAGGATCTCCCAGTACGGATCGGGCATGAGCAAGGGCAGTAGGACAAGCAGTAGTATTGCACCAAAAAAAGATATTTTCCAGGCAGAAAAAATAGCCCCCTCTCCCCGTTCGGGGATCAGGGTACTATCGGTAACCTCGATTTTTTGCTTTACCTCGGCCACACTAAGGATCCTTATAGGACGGGGACTTAGCTTCTTATTTGCCCCGTAGCCACTTGTCTTCCAGTGCTTTTAATTTACCGGATTCTTTTACTTTACGGAGTCCTGTGTTGATAAGATCCAGAACCTTTGTATTTCCCTTTTTTACGGCAATGCCGTAATACTCTTCGGTAAACGGTTCTCCTACAATTTTCAGTTTTCCTTTGTAATTGTTGTTTTGTAGAACATAGTCGGCGGCAATAGGAGTATCGGCTACTACTCCCGCAATCCGTCCATTCACCAGGTCTTCTATGGCAAGCCCTAGTTCATCGTAGGTTTTTAAGGTAACACCCGAGACCTTTTGTATTTCCATGGCTCCGGTAGTTCCGATCTGGGCACCCACGGCTTTTCCTTTTAGATCAGACAATTGGGAAACTTTTTCCGTTTTTGCCTGTACAATTAATACCTGCCCAGCGTTGATATAAGGATCGGAAAAATCCATGGTCTGCTTTCGTTCGTCGGTAATTGTTACAGAAGAAATTACCGCATCGTAGCTATCGTTGGCAAGCCCGGCAAAAATCCCGTCCCAGGCAGTATTTTTGATTTCTACCTCGAATCCTGCCGCCTCGGCAATAGCCTTCATTAGGTCGATATCAAACCCGACAATTTCTTTGTTCTCATTCACAAACTCCATGGGCGGCCAG
>JBDNDI010000273.1:0-3901 GCA_046719195.1 Spirochaetales bacterium
TGTTGTGCCTGCATGGATTATAAAGGGCCAATCCGAGGCTTGACTTAAGAGAACCTCCCGAGCAGCTTGATTCAGTGCCCGAGCTTTTAACCCGGTTTCATCTGGATACCGCTCTACTAAATCAATCATTCGTTCCAACGCTTTATGAATATGCCGGTATAACCAGTCGGTTCCTCCATCTAACCATACTTCGGAATACCCTTTATTACCCCAGCTGGAAAATACAGGTCTTCCTTTTTGCTTTATCTTATAGCTCTTCAGGTATTGAGAAGGATGGATACATTCAATGTCACTTTGTCTACTAAGAGTACGGAACAGTGCTTCTATCCATTGAGGGCCTTCAAACCACCAATGGCCAAACAACTCCGCATCAAAAGGGCATACAAAGACAGGGGGTATATCTATAAGGGGTGAGAGTTTTTGCACCGCTTTTATACGGTTATATATAAAGTTTTCCGCATGTTCTATAACTTTTTTCGAAGCAACTTTCGGATTATAGAGTTTCTTCTCTTCCCCTTTAGATGTGATTGCATAGTATTTTAAGCCGGTAAAAACTCGGATGTTTCCACCGGGTAAGAAAGGGCTGATGTACTCTAAAGGTAAATCGAACCCAATATCTCTATAAAAATCTCTATATACAAAATCTCCTGGATACCCTTCTGTTGCCGACCATACAGCGTGTGAGGAGGATACATCTCTTCCAAAGGCGAACACTCCATTTGGACATTCTACAGGTGCATAGATTCCATAGGGAGGTCTATCTTTCATAAAAAGGATACTATGTGTGGCGGCAAAAAAGAATTGCATTCCATAATCCCGCAAAAAAGACTCAACCCCAGGATAGTAACCCAGTTCAGGAAGCCAAAAACCTTTGGGAGTTTTCCCTATCACTCCATGCAAGGTTTCCAAACCAGCTTGAATCTGAGCATGGATTGCCTCAGGATACATAGAGTATAAAGGCAAATACGCATGGGTAGCTCCGGTAAGCAAAGGTTCGATCCGCCCTTTTTTAATGTAATAATCATAACCTTTTAAAATATGTCCCTCATAAAGCGTGGTAAAGTCTTTTAAGTTTGCTTCGTGCAAATCCCGGTACAGGGATAGAAGGGGTTTATACTCTTCCTTATCTTTTGTGCGTTGCTCTTCATGCCCTAACAGTTCTAAAATTCGTTCCGTGTATCGAAGAAATTTCCTTTGCAATTCTTTATCTTCTAACATGGTAATAAGCGTCGGAGAAAGGGACATAGCAATTCTCCAGGGTATCCCGTCCTGTTCAAGCCGATTGAATACTCGCAAAAGAGGAAGATAGGTTTCTGCAATAGCTTCAAACAACCATCGTTCTTCTAGAAAATCTTCATACTCAGGGTGACGCACATAAGGTAAATGGGCATGAAGGGCTAGTAATATAAATCCTTTCTGCATCGGGCAAAATCCTTAAGCAATTAAAATTTAGTATTGCAAAATTTCATCTTTTGAGCTCAAATGGTTAGAAATATCCTGCTTAATATTTAAAATGTCCAACTTTTCAAGCTCCATGGTTTGATACAGTAAATGCTGGTCTTTAGAGGCAGAAACAAGCAATTCTTCCAAAGAGTATATGGGAGGCACATACTGAATGTTAGATTGGGCAACCATACATTCCTTTTGCTTGGTAGCTAAAACCAAACCTGCACAGTAATACGCATCTTGTATAGGTAAATTAACATACCAGGAATAATCATTGGTTCCCAACTCAATATCAAAGAAATCTTCTATATTATCCTGAAACGTCTTTTGATTACTAGTTTGACCTTTTAAACGAAAGATCCGTAAGGATACTTTCTCTGCCTCTATCTCTTTTTTTAATGCGGAGAGAGACCCCCCTTTTACATCCCAGTAGACATAAGCCCAGAAGGGATCTCTCAATAAAAATTGTATTTTTGTTTCATGATAGCAGATCGGAAAGATAATTTCGAAAGGTTCGCCCTCTAGGGTATCAAAATCAAGAAAAGTAAGGTCGTACTTTTTCTGAGAAACTTGCATTAAACTGTTGTTTCGAATTTCTTGCTCTTCCTGTTTCTCCTCTAATACTTCTAGAAGAGCATCTATTAAAAGAATTCTCTCTACATCCTCTGGTACTTCTAGCCCCTCTAAGATTGCTAGTTTTCGTAAGGCTTCGTTTGAGAGAGCTTCTAAACGCTCTCGTTCCATTACCGCCTCCTAGTCTCAATAGCTTCCCCATCCTAGGAAAAGGAGGCCTAGATGTCAAGAGTCAGTTTGCCTCCCTTTTTCTACATGAAATAATACTACGTCCCCAAACCCATAACGCTTTGCTGCACCATCTAGCAGCTTCTTCAACCAGGTAGGGGATAGGCCTTTTGCTATACCACCCCATGTCTGAATATGGAGAATCCTAAACCCTAGCGTTTGCATACATCTCTTAAGATTCTTCTTAGAAAAGAGTTGCATATGATCCGGAATGCAGGATCTCCATTTATTTCCTAAAAGCTTTGCCTGCAAACCAGATATATTGGGGGTTACAATGACCGCTTGCCCTCCCTCAATCAGCAAAGCATACACTTTTTTAAGAAAGCCGATGGGATCTGTAAGGTGTTCTATAAGATGAGATGCGTGAATAAGCGCAAAAGAAAAATCAGCCACAGGGGCATCTTCAAGGGGACCAATAAAAATAGGCACTTTCCGTATATTAATTCCATATTGGGCAGAGGCCTCACAAATTTCTACTCCCTGAACTTTCCATCCTCGTTCTTTCATATAGGATAGAAGTCTTCCAGTAGCACAACCAATATCGAGAAAGGCGCCTTTTGAGCGTAAAGGCTCTTCCCAAGTTTCAAAAGCAATATCCTTAAGTCCTAACAGCATTAATTGAAAGAAATTTTCTTCATTTTGAAATTCATAATGAAAATAGTTATCCCCATAGCGATTTTTTAACTCTTCAAACAGGGGTTGCGGATTTTGATACACGTGAGAACAGTTTAAACATTCCACAAACTGTGCTCCGGGTATTTGCCATTTTACTTTATAAGATTTGAAACCACAGAGGGGGCAAGGTATTTCTTTATTTTTCTCATGCGAGGGGAGGGTTGAATAGGTATACATGTTCCTTCTTAAAATTTTATTCCACCTGAAAACGGTAGGTCTGAATTCTTTCGTTACCTGCAAAATCTCGAGCTACTATTTCTAGGTTCACAACGCCAGGAATAAGTACCACAGTACCTAACCTCATAGTTTGATTCTCCTTGTAAAGATCTTTAAGAGTTACCCCCTTCGAAGGATACATATAAATATTTCCCTCTTTTTCTTTTATCGCATCTAAGGTGAGGGAAAATTGTTCTTTCCCGTTTATGTAGAGGTTTACTTTATACACAGCCATAGGCCAGAAAGTCGAGAAAGCCATACTCTGATCAAATATTTCCCCTACTACTTCCCATTCCCCTTTGGGTACTCCTTCGCCGGAGGCAACAGGTAGAGAGATGCTTTTCACCTTGCTTTCTATACGTACGTTTCGTATGGTCGGCCGAATCGTGTCCCGTACTGCAGGAAGAAGAAGCTTGGGGTTAACGTACTGCTTTGCCTCTATATCATAGATAAATAAAGCCATTCCTTGTGTTTCGGCAGCTCCAGAAAGACTTGCGTTGCCTATACTTTCATCTTTGCGGAAGTAAGTTTTTCCTTCTTTTATCTCCTTATTAATATCTATATGAGCATACAAGGAACGGACAGTTTTCCCATGTTGCAAAATTACAAAAGAACCTAAAGGATAGGGCAAAAGCTTTTCTGCCTCGGAATGGAAAAAAACTACCTCTCCCTCATCTATGGGTCTAATTTCGGATTCTGTTGAAGCTATCTGTATCCCTCGGTACACACCGACGTCTCTCCACTGGCCAAATAAAGCCACCAA
>JBDNDI010000274.1:0-3894 GCA_046719195.1 Spirochaetales bacterium
GATCTACCAGAAGCAGTTCCTTCATAACCGTATCTACTTAGTTACTCGTTTTACAAGGTTGCCTAGCAACAACGTGCCCTAAAACCTAGAGGTGGATATGTAATTATCTACTTAGTCGGCGCATAAGAGGTTCGATTTTTTCCCTTAAGGAAGGATCTGCCTCAAGGGCTTCAGTCAAGTAAGTACGGGCATCCTGGGGTTTGTTCCAGGCAAACGCATTTACCCCTAAAGCATATTTTATTAAGGCCTTTTTTCCTCCTAAGGAGAGGGCTTTTTGGTACGCTGCCTCTGCACTAGCAAAGTCCTTCATGGCATAGGAGACCAATCCTAGATAGTACGGGGGAAGAGGATGGATGGGGTCTAGGTTTTCGGCAGAACGAAAAGCTTGGAGGGCTTCCCGAAACGATTCTTTTTCATACAGGGTAATTCCCTGCTGCAGAAGTGAGTTAAAAGAGGGGCGTTGCTCGAGGAAAGAGATAAAGTCCTTTTCCATCTGTGGCAGGTAATACCAGGGGAGTATCCGCTGTCTGATTCGCTGGTAATTTTCTTCCAAAGTGGCTTCGGAACTTAAAGTGGAGAGGGTATCCCATAGAAAGCGCTGGTAGGAACGATTCGGAGCTTCCAAAAGAAATGTAACAAGTCCCCAGGCCTGGGGAAAAAACACCCCCAGCTTTTGCCGGGCTTCTTCAGTCGATAGAAACAGAAAAGTATCCAAAGGAATTAAGGTTTCTCCAGAGGAGGAAGTGGAGGCAAGGTATTTTTTTAGACCATCTAACCACTCAGGATTTTCCCGTACCTCCGCAGTTTTTAAATCCGGATTAAGTACTATCTTTTCAAAGAACACGGCAAATCCTTCCCGTAACCAAAGAGGAGGATGAAGAATAAAAGAGCGCAGGAATTGCAGGAAGGCCTGCCGGTGAAAAGAGGGGTAGAACTGTTCGGAGGGAAGAGAGTAAAAGGCTACAAGCTCGCGCCGGTTAGGATCTGTATGATGCAGGTACACAAAGTCTTCCCTTTTCTCTGGAATCAATAGGGAAAGATACCGTTGGAAAGCTTCCTGGGTTTGGAAAATCCTTACCTTAAGGAATCCCCCCTGGGGTGAACCGGTGAAATGAAAATATCGGTTGAACAGCGAGTAGAGTTGTTCCAAGTATTCGGTGGTTTGCTGGGCATGGGTAGCCGATACTTCCGAAAATACCCAATAGTGGGAGCTACGGGCTTCGTGAAAAGTGGCAGGTTGAGAGAAGGTATAAGTAAGGCCGATTAAAACAAAGAAATTAAGGGCTAAGCTAGGTATTAGGGTTTTCCTGACACGTCTGGAGAAAAAACATCCTTGTTTCCGGGGGGATAGGTTCATAGGGGCACTCCTCCTTACTCAAAGTTCGCTAATTAGCTAATACTATCTACGGTAATGTTTAACTCCTCAATCATAATTCCTGTAAACCGTTCAATACTTTCGGTAATATATTTCTGCAATTCGTACACATTAGGAATCAATTCAATTCCGTAAGGAATAGTAATAAACATCTCGATTCGGTAGGCATTGGTTTCACTTTTGATGGTAACTTTTTTTAGCTTGATGAGCTTGTTATACTCCTGCAAACAGTGAAGAATCATTTGAGTTAAGGCCGCCTCAGAAATCTGAATACTACCTTTCTTGCTAAACTCGGGACGAATCACGGTTTTTTCAAATACCTGTTCTTTCCCTCCGATTCCAAACTGTTGTTTTAAGAAAATGCGGATCGAATCTACCATGGTTTTCGGGTAGTTTCGCTTCACTTCGATAGAGGGGACGGGAATCACATGTCGGCCGTGGGTATTCCGGTAATGTAGGGCTGTCTGTATTTCTTCCTGGGTAGCCACGTCTTCAATTTGAATAATTTTAGAGGGAGGGGGAAGGTGGAGGGTCTCTGCTATTTTCTTTACCATTCCAATGCTGGTACCGATAATGAGGATCCGTTTAAATTTTTGCCTTTGTAGGCATTGGATAACCTCTCTTCGGTGTTCTTTGTCGTGAAAAAGAGCCGTTTTTACTGCAGCCATATAGGATTTTTCTTTTTTCGAAGAGCGGCCTGCCAAAATTTTCTGGTCCCGGATAAGTAGCCCATCGTCTACTACTAGTTCAATCCCGTATTTCTGCGCCAGTAACCGGGCTCGAAAGCTTTTGCCCGTTCCGCTTTTACCTACCAGAGCAAATACTTTAACCCCTTTGAGCAACCATAGGAAATGTCGGTAAAGGTTTTTTATTCCCATAATTCGGTTTTTTGATCTATCTCAAGCTAATGTTTGAGTGTACTCGGCTATCGAGGTTTTCGCAAGCGTTTGGGAGTAGGAGGAGGTATTAAGCAATGGGGCCCATACCCTATTAGATCTTTTCTTCCTGCTTTTTGCAGGGCTTCTAGCACGAGGGCATGATTTTGAGGGTAGCGGTACTGCAATAGGGCCCGTTGTAAGGCTTTTTCGTGAGTTGTACGAGGTACGTAAATCTCTTTTCCTGTCCTTGGATCTATACCTGTGTAATACATACAGGTGGAAAGGGTCCCAGGAGTAGGATAAAAGTCCTGCACCTGCTCGGGGATAAACCGGATATCCCGGAAGTATTCGGCTAAGGCAATGGCTGCACGCAGATCCGAACCGGGATGGCTAGAGATGAAGTAGGGTACCAGGTACTGTTTTTTTCCCAATTTTTGGTTGATTTTTCCATACTGGTTTTCAAACTGTAGGTACAAATCAAAGGATGGTTTACCCATGGCTTGCAGTACCTGGGGATCCACATGTTCTGGTGCCACTTTCAACTGGCCTGAAATATGGTACTCGCATAGCTCCTGGAAAAAAGTAGGGTCCGGATCTGCCAGCAGGTAATCGTACCGGATGCCGGATCGGATAAAAACCTTTTTCACTGCCGGAAGAGAGCGTAGTTTGCGCAAAAGTTCCAGGTAGTCCTGGTGGTCTACCTTTAAATTGCGACAGGGATTAGGGAAAAGGCATAATCGATCGGGACAAGTGCCAGAACGTAGTTGCCGGGCGCAGGCGGCGTGCCGGAAATTGGCAGTGGGTCCCCCGACATCGTGGATGTACCCTTTAAAGCCTTTAAGGTTTGTTAGGATACAGGCTTCTTGTACGAGCGATTCATGACTCCGGGACTGGACAATCCGGCCTTGATGAAAGGTAAGGGCACAGAAGCTGCACCCCCCAAAACAACCCCGGGAGCTTACCAGGCTAAACTGTACCTCCTCTAAGGCCGGCACGCCGCCTGCGCCCTCGTAAGAAGGGTGGTAGCGTCGTGTGTAGGGAAGGTTATACACCCGATCTAATTCTTCGGAGCTTAGGGGTAAAGCAGGGGGTTCCTGCAACACGTACCGGTATCCTTTAGACTGGGCATAGGGTTCTGCTAAAGGTAGGGCAGAGAAGGGGTCGGTATTCCGGTATTGGAGCATGAAACTTTGAGCATATATTCGGCGATCTTGTAGCATTTCCTCATAGGAAGGGAGTACGATCCCTCGGAAACCTTCGGGTAAGATAGAGGTGGCCCGAACAGTGCCTCGGATACCCGATAGATCTGCTTTAGGCCCGTAGACTTTTAACCTGTGGGCAATTTCTAAGATTGCCCGCTCTCCCATCCCATACACTAGAATATCTGCTTTTGCATCAAGTATGAGGGAGCGACGGAGGCGGTCTTCCCAATAGTCGTAATGGGCAAAACGTCGAAGGCTAGCCTCTATCCCCCCTAGAATTATGGGAACTCCTTTAAAGGCTTCCCGGGCTCGAACTGCATACACAATAGAAGCCCTATCCGGCCGTCTACCTCCTAACCCTCCGGGAGAGTAGACATCATTTCTCCGGGGCTTTTTTGCTACCGTATAATTGGATACCATGGAATCGAGGTTGCCCCCG
>JBDNDI010000275.1:0-3888 GCA_046719195.1 Spirochaetales bacterium
GGAAGGTTAAGCAAGATCTCGCACATCCCGTGCCTTAGAGGAAAGTTTATGCGTCAGGGGAATAAACATGCCGGTTTTGCTTCTGTACTCTTCATAAGCAGCGCCGAATCGCTCTACCAGTAAGGCCTCTTCTTTCACTATGCGGAGGGTCATGAGCGAGGCAATAACCCCTACCCCACAGCCGCCCAAAAGCCAATTACGGGAAATGCAAAAAGCAGCGATAAACAACAAAAGATACCCACTGTACATGGGATGCCGTACATACCGGTAAGGTCCGGAGGTTACAAGCCGATGCTCCCTTCGAATTATTAGGGTGCTGGAGAAGTTTCGTCCAAGAGCCTTATGGGATAGGAGAATAATCCCCAAAGCGGCATATCCAAGACCGATTCCCAAAATCCGCACTCCAAACGGAAGGGTAACATACATCCAAGCCCCCTGCTGCGGCTGAAAAATATATAAACCTGTTGCTAGAAGCAGGGGAATTCCCAACCCCCAGCGCACCAGCACTAAGCTAAGACCTTCCTTTTTCAGATACAACCAGTCCCGCAGGGCGTTACTCCGGATACGAAAGTAAATCCGAACCGCGGTCAGGAGGGAAAAGATCAATATAAAATGAAGCTGGTAAAGATCAATTTCCGGTTTAATACAAGACTCCTTGTTATATACAAAATACCTTATCCCTCCCTATCTCTTCTTGTATGGGGGGCATTTCCAAAAGTAGGGAAAGAAAACCTTTCTCCCTTTACCCTATAGAGTATAAATATATACCCGGATTGTCGAGAGAGAAACGCGGGGAATTGGATTTAGCTCAATACATCAAAAAAATTAACCCACGGGAGGAATAAAATCAAATCTACTACATTTATGTAGAAAGTATTTTAATTTAATACCTATTTGTTTTCTTGGCATAAGGAATTTTACACATTCAAATTGGAGAAAAGCGTCTTTGGATAAACCCAAACAGGTGCCCTGCACGTATGTTGTATCCTGAAATCGCCTTAATCTTTTCCATTATTAGAAATACCTTATTTTTATAGTAATGGGGAATAACCCTTTTTATCAGAAAAGACCTACCTGATGAAACGATCTTCTAAATCTATATTTTGGCATGCTTATTGCGTATGATTAGAAGAAGGTATCCACCTGCCGTAGGGAGGAGCCGGTCGGATAATCCTTGGTTACGAAGCTGATCGCTTTCAAGCGGTAGCGCATATTTATCCCTTCACCCAGTGGTTTTATAAAAACTGCTGGGTTTTTTATAGATTCTAAATAAAAAAGCCCTGCCTCCAGGCAGGGCAAAATGGTAGGGTACGCCTACCTACTTAACCAACTGCCATACGGTGTAGGCTACCACTCCCAGAATCGCTATCGAACCTACTACTAAATAGATGTCATAAAACAAAGAGGGTTTTAATTTTTGATCTAAGATTTTATACCGATGGTAGAAAGAACTGTAGATGATTACTAGTAAGATAAAAGCAGTTCCCCATCCCCCAATCTGTACCATGAAAGCTGGGGCTTTCCATACTAGAGACATGAGGGTATAGATAGCAGGTAACACAATACCAGACCAGAAAATAACTTTGTTGACTTGTTGAGCATTCTCAAAATCAATGAGATGCATTCGGGCCATGATATCTGCTACAATTCGCTGGTTTGCTGCTGTCCAGGACACCAGGGTAGAGTATAGGGTAGCAAAAGCTCCCACTGCAAAGAAATACACTACCCATTTACCCCCTAGTACTTCGGTATACATGGTGGATAGGGTTTTGATTAAGGTCATTCCGCCGGGAATTTTCCCCTGTCCATGAAGTACTGCGGCTCCTAGAATGTAGAAAGCTAAGGTAGCGACTGTGTAAATTACCATGGCAATAGTTGCATCCATATACATTACCCGGAACCATCCCTTTGCTCTTCGATACCAATCCTCTGACCTATCAAAAGGACCGGTATTGGCCGCGTATCCTTTCTCTACACACCAGTACGTGTACTGCACAATTTCATCTCCTCCAATTCCTGTAATACCAAAAGCTCCAATTGCCGCAAATGCAGCCTCTGGAGGCATCTTGAACGTTAATCCATTCAGAATATCCGTAAAGCTAAATGCATATTTCGTAAATTGGGTTAAAATTGCTATTCCTATAGTAAACACAACAAATAAAACCACAAGAACCGTGGATACCTTTTCAATCCTTTTATACTTTCCAAAGGCCAAGAGAAGCACCACACTAAGGGCAATTAAAATAGAACCTAAGTTTATATTAAAGCCGGGTATAGCAAGTTCAATACTCTGAGAAGTAGAACCTATTATTCCTCCAAATTGAATGAACTTTGCCAGAAGCATGATCAACCATGCCCATACTGCCCACCCCATCAGTAATTTAGGTCCGGGCATATCATTCCAAAAAGCAAGCATCGGCTTTCCCGTAGTAATAGACATTTTAGCCATTTCTAACTGGAGTATTATTTTTAATGCACAGCTCAGGATAATAGTCCAAAGAGTTACGAATCCAGCCTGTGCTCCCAAAGCGGTGGTCGCGATTAATTCTCCCGACCCTACTATTGATGCGGTTACTATAATTCCCGGTCCTATATACTTTAATCTACCGAGAAAGGTGGTCGGGGGTTCCTTCATTTTATCAGCCGGGAGTTTGTAGGGACTGAACCTTACATCCTGCTCTTCAGGTTTAATCATATTATACCTCCATAAATACGAATACTTCCATTAATCTATAGTTTATGTACTGATATTTCTGTTTGTCAATAAAATTACTCAACCCCTTGACAAATATTTCAAAATATTGTTTAACGTTGTTAACTTAACTATGTTATTTTATTGTAGTAGTACTACTTTCAGAGTCATTCAATTTAACAGGGGAAGGCTAGCATATGCGAAAAGCGAATCCGGCGTTAGAGCAAAAAATTCTTGAAGTAACCCTAGAAGTTATTCTGCAAAAGGGCATCCACACCCCAACCATGCGGGAAATTGCCCGCAGGTGTGGAGTTACTGCCACCACTCTCTATTATTACTACGCGGATAAGGACTCCCTATTAGAGGCAGTAAAACTTCGTTGTCTAGCAGAAATGGAACACTATATTCAAAACCACGTAAATCTACAAGGAAATCCTCTAGAAAACCTGCGGCAGGGGCTTGGAGCCTTCAGGGACTGGTGTTTTTCCCAGCCCGAAATAGCCCTACTAGTTATGAGTGGTTTTAAACCGACTCGTATAGAAAATCCATCTGCATTAGAACGGTATTATGGGAGTCATCAGCTTGCTATTTCCCTGCTTCGCCGCGCAGTAGAAGAAGGGTATGCCCGACCTAAAGATCTCGCTTTGGATGTTTCGGTCATCATTTCTGCTCTCTGGGGTGCTATAGAAGCCGTGCTTACCCAACGATGTTTACCTGAGTTTTGGAATCAAGGCCACTTGTATACTGACAGGGCCATTGAAATCTGCTTACAGTCTGTAAGCGTATATCTAAAAGGAGAAACTATATGAACCTAGTTTGTCGTAAAATGCTGCTTGGCAGCGCCCTCTGTTTGTTTGCTCTTACCGGATGGTCAGAATCCTTATTCCTTCGTATAGAGCCCGGCCCCCATTGGAAAGAAACAACTTTCTTTTTCATCTTTCCCTTTACCCACTATCCCCAAATTGCAGCCTGGATAGAAACCCCCGAAGGAACCTTTGTACGGCCCTTAATGATTTCCCAAAGTGCTGCGAAGGGTACTTGGCGGGGCAATCCGGAAGGAGGTAGGCCCGATGCACTTCCGGTTTGGTACCAGGCTTCCAAATCTTCTGAAAAGGATCGTATTGATGCTACCACCACCCCAACCCCTACCGAAGGCCTTGATGCACAATATTCGCTTTCCGGGCTTACCCCCCATG
>JBDNDI010000276.1:0-3887 GCA_046719195.1 Spirochaetales bacterium
TTACAGAAACGAATCCCCCTTATGCCTGTGAGTATTTTAGAGAATGCAGTACATTCCAATATGTCCTTTAATGATAACCGGTTCTTGGAAGCCCTAGCTAGATTATCTGCCATTTTTGCTTCTCGGTATAGAACCTTTCGGGCTGGGTTGATTGTGGATAGGGGGGCAGATACTCCGGATAAAAGCTGGTTTAGTGTGGCCCGGAAAAACTACAAATTTTATGGGTTTGATGGGAAAATGTTGGATGAGTTATACATGATAGCTGCAGAAATGGGGTGGTAGGATATGAAGCGGTCCTTTTGGGAAACTCTTGTTTTACTAGCCATAATTCTTGCGCTAGTACAAACCGTTCTTGACGATCTCTCTACTCTATTAGGGTGGAGTTGGCAGACAAGAATCCTGCTTCTCTGGACAGGATTTTTCTTTGATTTGTTTTTTACGTTAGAGTTCCTGACACGTCTTTATCTTTCCTATATAGAAGGTAATAGCAAAGAATACTTTTTTCATCAGTATGGCTGGATCGATCTTATTGCTTCCCTTCCGTTACTTTTACTTAGCTCGGGGCCTATAGTGTTTGGTTTATTGGCTGGAGGTGTACCTGTATTTGGATTGGGACGTGCCTTTAATTTACTAAAAGCCGTAAAAGCGGTCCGGGTAACGCGGGTTCTCCGACTTCTTCGTACATTAAAAATAATAAAACACTTAAAACATGCGGAATCTGTCATGACTCAAAGACATACTGCAAAAATAGCCTCCTTTACTTTGACAACCTGTATTGCAACCTTTTCTGTGGGCTTGATAGTATTTCCTTCTCTTGGAGGCTCTTCCTTGGAGCAAGAGTACTGGTCTTCGATTGAAACAACCACTAAATTCTTAATTGCTCAACCAGAAACAGAGTTAGTTAGAAAGGTAAAGGAGCTATCACCCTTATCTCCTTATTTGCTGATGCTGCGCCGAGGGGAAGAGGTGTTGTTTTCCCGCCACGATTCTGCCTATCTAAAGCGTTCCTTTGGCCCTTACGATTATCTGTATGATCAAAAAGGAGGTATCGAGGTATTTTACGACTACCGTCCTCTTCAACGCTTACAGGCAGAACAAAATCTTATCTTGTTTCTCGTGGTTATAGGATGTCTTCTCCTAATTGTTTTATACTATGCTCCTCACTTTGCTCTTACTGTGTCCGATCCTTTGTATGTAATGCTACGTGGTTTTAAAGAGCCAACCTATAACCTTGAAGCAAAAATAATACCTAAGTATAAATCGGATGAAGTATTTAAATTAGCTGAGCAGTACAATCAAGAATATTTGCCCTTAAAGCAGCGGAATCTATATACAGGGGCAGAGGGAAAAACTGATTTATCCTGGGAAGCTGTTTCAGGTCTGTTTAAGAAGGAGTAGAGTATGGTAGTCTCTATGATCCAGTTGATCCTTGAGCTACCCGACATTGGTTCTATAAAAGAAAAAAGACGGATTGTAAGTTCCCTAAGGGAAAAATTGCGGGTTAAGTTTAAAATTTCTGTAGCAGAAGTAGACTTGCAGGATTCTCTCCGCTTCTCACAAATCGGGGGAGCTGTAGTATCAAACTCCAAGCAATTTGGCGAGCAGGTAATGATGAAGGTATTAAACTTTGTGGAGAACGAAGTTCCCGGCAGAATTCAGGATGTTCAAATACGATCGGAGATTTATTGATTTTGTTCGGGTAGTTTATAATGGTATAAGGAATAACTCAGGTAGTTTATAGTCGGGATTTTTCCAGGGATTTGATTCGTTTTCCTCTTCTGCGACTACCCGCAGTTTAAAAAAATGGTGAAAAGGCTCAAATCTCGGATCTTGTACCCGGATCTCCAATTCTAGGGTTTTTTCTTCTCCGGTTTTGAAAGCCGGCAAGGGGGCAGGTAAGAAAAGGAACGTGCCTTCCAATTTTTCGTCTAGTACAAACGGATTTTGCCAGCGTTTATCGATCATGGGTAGTAGCTCATTTTCTAGCAGAAGTTCAATACTAACCCCCTGAATAGGTTCGAAATTTAAACAATTCAACAGTTTCCCTTTTATGGTGGGAAGATAAAAAGCCGGACCTGAGGTTGCTTTCTGGTCTAAGGGAGAATCGTAGTAGGGCCGACGAACAGTTTCGATACGTTTTAGACCTTCATGAATAAGGGTAACAATGTCTACTTTTAACTGAGGATTTTCTTTTAGAGCTTTTTCCGTATGAGCCATGCCCCTCCCGGAGGTAACATAATACTGAGGTATTCGGTTTAGGACAAAACATGCTAGATCCATTCGACATTGGGGTGATTGAAAATATTCTTTTCCGGTCTCTTTTGCTTTTTCAGAAGCTACTTCTTCGACCATGCGAAGAACCAAGTCCTCCATCAGGTTATGTATCTCCATGAACATCTCCCTTCCGGTGTTCGCTTTTTATTTCTGTTAAATCTTTAATTCCTTTAACTGCTGATTTAAAATCTCTCAGGGTCTCTTTTAAAGAATAAAAGTTTAATCCTGCATAGTAAATCTTTGAAAAAATCGAAAGATTGATCTCCTGTTTCGAGAACTGCAAATTCAGATAGCAGCCAAATTCATAGCAGGTACGAAAGATATCTTCCATGCGGGAGCGGAGATACTCTTGCAAGGTCTTAGAATAGGTAAATGTATACACAATTTCTAAAAATTTGCTATCTTCGTCGATAAAAAAACTCCCCTGGTACCCTTCCTCATTCTGAAAGGAAGAAGAAAAAGCTCCGTCACTCTCCTCTATATCTGTTAGTTCGTAGCCTAATTCTTTAAATAGTACCTGGGTTCGGTAAATTCGTTCTTTCATGAGTTTAGAGTACTTCATACTATTCATAACATATTCCAGAATTTCTTTCTAATCAAGCTTGAAGGGCTTCTTGCAATAGAGAGGAAATTTGGGGCATAGCTTCGAGAACTTCCGGAATAACGGCTACTCGAAGAATGCGAAGGGTTCGGGTAAAACCTTTTACCACCGGTGGAGAGAATACGGAGCCTGCATCTACATATTCGATAAACCTTCCATCGGGAAATAAAATAGGTATATCTATTTCAAAGGAAATTTTTTCCGGAATATCTATAACTACATCTTCGGGTTCTATTTGGATACTCCCTTCTTTCGATATAAGACGAGAAAGTTCTTCTTCCAAGGCGGTGCGGGTTTCTAGATTCAATAAGTCGGATAAAACCTTCTTTTGGGGGTCAAAGGGCAATTCAAAAGCAGATTTTAAAAGGCGCCGTTCGGCTACCCGCTGGATTAAAGTAAAAGGACGGTACGTTTGCTCTAGAATGGTGTGAAAAAAATCTTCGTCATCCAAACCATACAGGTCTTCCGGGCTAATCATTCCATCCCGTAATCCCAAATATACAGCTTTTTTAATCATGGCCGTAGCAATCCGTACGGTTCTGTGCCAATACACGGCCCGGTACATCAAATATTTAGAAAAAAGAACATTTTCTACTGCAGGTAAGCCTGTAAGATCTAGGGCGATACCCCGCTTTGGATGCGGTTTTATTCGACCCAGTACAAAATCGGTATCTTGTATCCCATAGGGGACTCCGCAATAGTAGGCATCCCGATTTAGGTAATCCAACTTGTCCGGATCGAGTACGCCCGAAAGAAGGTTGCGAAAAAAGGGTATTTCTGTGGAGCCTAGGCAGTCCATGTGGGTGTCTACAATAGTGGCGACTAAGCTAGGATCTACCAGCAATTGTTCTTTTAATAGGTTTTCCAGGGGGGGAGAAAAAATTAAATCGGCGGTTAAAGATTCATGTTCCCGCAACGGGAGTTCCTTCAAGGAATGGGTAAAGGGGAAATGCCCGATATCGTGCAATAAAGCAGCAGCTAAAAAAGCTTTTACCCCTTCCAGAGTTAGCGG
>JBDNDI010000277.1:0-3853 GCA_046719195.1 Spirochaetales bacterium
CTGGACAAATCGGGCAAGGCACGAGTGTTAGTCGAATTGAACGGATAAGGGATGAACTTTTAGAAGGAAGAATCATTGCCCAGACAAATGGAGAGTTTTACTGGCAGACTAGAGACAAGTACCTTTTAATGCTAGAAAAGGTATACAACGAACCCATGGAGGTTTCCGTACGATCCCACTTAGACAGATTCTGGAGCGCTTGGCAGGAACTTTCTATTCACCCTTCTGAAATGGCTGCCCGTTCAGCAGTCTTAGAGAGGGGAAAAACGCTTTTAGATGCCATACATAACCGGTATCAGGGATTACAGCAGACCCGGCAGATGATTGAAGAGGAGATTAAAGTAACGGTAGGAGAGATCAATACCCTACTTAGGGATATAGCCGCTTTGAACGAACAAATCCTGAAAGTGCAAGCTGTGGGAGACAGTCCCAATGACCTTTTGGATCGTCGAGACCTATTGGTTGAAAAATTAGCGGGCTATATGGATCTCACCGTCGAACGGAGAGACCCCGATGAGTTTATCCTTCACGCAGGGGGATACCATGTTGTGCAAGGAAAACTCTATCAACCCCTTGAGATTGAAGGAAATACTGCAAATGAAGGACTTGTCCGGGTTTTTTGGGCTCGGGATGGGGAAGATTTACGTCTACGGGGAGGGAAGCTCGCAGCCTTGCTAGAGCTTCGGGATAAAGATGTAAGGGAGGAAATCCAAAAGTTAGATTCCTTTACCCTTAATTTTATAGATTTAGTAAATGAGATACATCGGGCTGGATACGGGTTAAACGAAAAAACAGGTATAGACTTTTTTACCGAATATCCCTCTATAAATAACCTGGCAGGGAATTATGATCGTAATGGAGATGGACAGTACGATTCTACCTATATTTTCCGTATAAATGGTGTAAATTCGTTGAATCCGCAGGATATTTTGGGCATTTCAGGGGAACTTATTTTACCTGGTCCTAATGGAAATATTCAGCTTCCCTACTATGAGACCGACACGGTAAACGATGTAGTACAACGGATAAATACCTCAGGAGCAGAAGTCACTGCCCGTTTGGATAGGGAGGGACGGTTGTCTTTGAAAGGTGCTCCTTCGAGAGACGTGGAGTATCCGGATTTTGTAATGCGTCATTTAGAGGATACAGGTCAGTTTTTAGTAGGGTATGCGGGAATCCTACGACAATCCGGACCCGAGGGAGCTTTTGATTGGGGACGCGCAGATGCGGTTTTTAGCCTTCGAGGTGGAGGTCTTTCTTATGCAGTGGCTCCCCTGTCCCATCCTAGTGGATGGATCGAGATAAATCGACAGTTATTATTAGAGCCAGCCTCTATTGCTGCTGCTTTGGGTACCGATGGTAGGGTAGGTCAGCCCGGAGACGGGTCAGCTGCTTTAGCCATTGCTTCTCTTCGCAATCATCCTGTAATGATAGGAAAAAAGACCACCTTCGATGATTACTTCGCTGATACAACGGCAGAAATCGGTCTAAAAGGAGAGCAGGCAGATATCCTTTTACGAACCCAACAGCAGATAATGAAGGATCTGAGAGATATGAGGGAAGCGTTATCGGGGGTAAACATCGACGAAGAAGTGGCAGAGATGATCAAATACCAGCAGGGCTATGCTGCTGTGGCCCGATTTATCAGTGAGTATACGCGGATGCTGGATACTATTATCAATAGAGTAGGAGCCTAGAGGTATGAAGCGGATTAGTACAAATCTTCCTAATACGGATATGCAGTTTTATATGCGAGAGCGGGAATACCGGATGAATGCAGTTCAGAATAAAATGGCAGGCCAGACTAGAATATTGAATCTACGGGATGATCCCACCGCTGCTGCCCATGCAGTACGGTATCAATCGAGTATCCATCGGTTAGAACAGTTTACTAAAAATGTAGAGTATTCCCAGGGTGTGTTGAAACTAACCGAGAGTAAAGTACGGGAGGCGGTGGAGATACTTCAACGGGTAAGGGAAATTTCTGTACAGGGAGCCAATGGTGTGTATGCTAAGGAAGACCTCCGGGCTATGGGTATGGAGGTAAATCAACTGCTAAACCAACTATTGGATATAGCAAACGCTAGAAACGCGGATGGTACTACCCTGTTTTCGGGAGATCGAAACCATACATTGCCTTTTCGTAGAGTTGAAGGGAACGTAGGAGGTATAGGAGAATCTGTTATTATTGGCGTGGAATACCAGGGAAGCATAAAAGAAAACCAGGCGGAAATTTCCGATGGTGCCTACATGAAGCTGAATTATGCAGGAAATAAAGTATTTTGGGCAGAAAATCAGCAAGTATATGCGAGGGTGGATGCATCGGAGTATGTGCTTCCCGAAGATGCAAAAATATTCCTAGATGGAGTTGAGATTGAGCTCAAAGCGGGAGATTCTATTTACGCTATTATTAGCCGGATCAACGATTCATCCGCGCCTGTGAAAGCTAGGCTAGATCCTATACGGAATAGTCTTGTCCTAGAAACCACCACTCCCCATCAAATCTGGCTCCAGGATTCCCCGGATGGTAAGGTTCTTCAGGATTTAGGATTTTTACGGGACAATACTTCTCCCCCACCCTCAAATTTGGATCCAACGGTACGAACTTTTGGAGGTTCTGTATTCGATATGGTTATCCGATTAAGGGATGATTTACTGCAAGGTAAAACTATAGAGGTGGGTGGCCGGGCTCTAAGAGGAATTGATAATGCGCTGAGTAGTATGCTTGCCACTCTAGGAGATGTTGGAGCTCAGGGAAAACGCTTAGAATATACCTTTGCCCGTCTGCAAACCGAACTTCCAGATAGAAAAGAGTTGTACTCCCTCACTAAAGATCTGGATATGACGGCTGCCATAATAGATTTAAAATTGATGGAAAACACCCATAAAGCTGCTTTATCTACTGCAGCTAGAATTATACAACCTACTCTGTTAGATTTTCTGAGGTAGTATGAGGATCGAAACAAAGGCATATGGCCCTTTAGATATTGATGAAAGGCAGGTTATTACCTTTCCTCTAGGCTTAATTGGATTTGAGCAATTTAAAACCTTTGCGCTTTTAGATGCTACACAGAAACCTTTCTATTGGTTGCAATCCCTCGATATTCCAGATATAGCATTTGTTCTCATCAATCCTCTTTTGTTCCGTCCCGATTATACCCCTGATGTTCCGGAAGAAGATCTAGAGGAACTGCAATTGGAAAAACCGGAAGATCTATTGCTGTTTGCCATTGTTACTATACCGGAAAACCAGACTAGAATGACGGCGAATCTGCAGGGGCCTATTCTCATTAACAGAAAAAAGAAAATGGGTCGTCAGTCTATCTCCCTCAATCCGAACTGGAGGGTGAAACACGTAATATTAGAAGAATTAGCGGCTTTAAAGGAATAAGTATGTTGATTCTCTCTAGAAAAGCCAATGAGAGCATTATGATAGGGGACTCGATTGAAATCTCGGTCGTAGATATTAAAGGCGATCAGGTAAAGCTAGGCATACGGGCCCCTAAAAATATTAAGGTGTATAGAAAGGAGGTTTACGAGAATATACAACGAGAAAACCTAGAAGCGGTCAGAGCCAAAGGTACCCTACCTTCATTAGAACCTTTCTTAAAACAAAAGAATTCTCTGCAAGAATAATACAAAGATAATACTAAGGATAATACTGGCGATCAATTCCTCTCATTTTGCTTGGAAGAGGCCTCTGCTATTTCTTGTTATACTGCGTCCGCTAACTCAGCATATATCCTTTCAAACTCTTTAATGAGCTCTAAAGCTGCTTTGCCCACCCGTGGATCAAAATGAGACCCAATACTTTTTTCAAGGATAGCAAAGGTTTCCTGAGCTGATCCACTTC
>JBDNDI010000278.1:0-3852 GCA_046719195.1 Spirochaetales bacterium
TCAAGTTCTTAAAAGGTTCGAGCTACCGAAACAACGACGTGTATCTTTTGAGTATATAGTGTTTGAGGGAATCAATCATACCCCTAAGCATGTGAAAGAAATAGCTAGACTTATGCAGGGTCTGCGGTGTCGCATCAATCTAATTCCATTTCACGAAACCCAACAAAATATCCCTCTACCCGATGGTAGAATGCTTAAACCCGCTGCTTTGGAAACTATACTGGAGTTTCAAACTCGTCTAAATCAGAAAGGGTTACGCACCACCCTACGCAAATCTCGCGGACAAGACATCGAAGCTGCCTGTGGCCAACTCTCTACGGCTCAATTCCTTTCCACAAGTATACAATGAGATTGCCTTGTAACAGGCACCTTAAAAGCAGGAAACTGCGTAAACAAATAATCCTCGGTGGACCCTCCTCCGCCCGGGGTAAGCTCGGATAGCCGAAGGTGTAAACAAATAATCTACTGCGGACCCTCCTTTCCATAATTCTGCTACCTGCGGTTAAATTCCTTCTTTACTAGGCCTGGACACCGAAAAAAAAATAGAGCATTATTCGAAATATGATTAATTTGTTCAGTTTTTAGGAGGTTTTGTATGAGGATTATTCTAAGTCTAATGTTCGCTTTTTTTGTAATAGTAGGCTTTCCTCTTTCCGCGGAAGAGCAAAAGTTTGAGTACTTACAGGAGTTCGAGGGGCTTCATATTACAGGTAAGCCTTTTGATTTTGATATAAAAACCTACCGGCTTACGGTAACAGGGAAGGTAGATAGACCTTTGTCCCTTACGTTTGAAGAGGTTAAAGCCTTGCCTTCGGTGAAGAAAAAACTTGTACTAGATTGCCCTGGCTTTTTTACTGATATAGGAACCTGGACAGGAGTACCGGTAAAGGTGTTATTGGAACGGGCAGGAATTAGACCCGATGCAAAAATAGTTATTTTTTCTGTTCCCGATGATAGTTACCGAACCCGCTTTCCTGTTGCTGAGGCAACGAAAGAAGACATGCTGATCGCTTATGAGTTTAACGGCAAACAATTCCACCGGGTACATGGGTTTCCCTTACGGTTGGTGGCCGGGGGACATGAGGGGAGTGACTGGGTTAAATGGTTACAGAAAATTGTGGTAGAATAAGGGCATGAAAGCCCTGATTATTGGTGGAGCCGGATATATCGGAAGTCATGTTGCACGTCGGTTTCTTGACGAAGGATACAAGGTTTGTGTGTTGGACAACCTTTCCCTTGGCTGTCGAGAAAATATATTTCCTGAAGAAGAGTTTGTCGAGGGAGATATATTAGATACGTCCCGCCTAGATTCGGTGATGAGCCGAGGATGGGATGTGGTAGTACACCTTGCTGCCTTTAAAGCAGCAGGGGAATCTATGATAAAGCCGGAAAAATATTCGGTAAATAACATTACCGGCACCTTACATATTATCAATTCCATGATAAGTCATGGAATCAGAAACTTGGTGTTTTCCTCTTCTGCGGCAGTGTATGGGGAGCCTAGGTACCTTCCCATAGATGAGCAGCATCCCACTCAACCTGAAAACTACTATGGTTTTACAAAATTAGAAATTGAACGATTCTTAGGATGGTATGAAAAACTTCGGGGGCTTCGGTTTGCCGCCTTACGCTATTTCAATGCAGCAGGCTATGACCCTAGCGGCCGGATTTCTGGCTTAGAAAAAAATCCTGCTAACCTCCTTCCGGTTATTATGGAGGTTGCTGTAGGATGGCGGGAAAAGATTCAGGTATTTGGTAACGACTATCCCACCCCGGATGGTACAGGAGTACGGGATTACGTGCATGTGACAGATCTAGCCGAAGCCCATTTGCAAGCTTTCCAATATCTATTGCAAAATCAAAAAAGCCTTACAGTGAATCTGGGCAGTGAACAAGGGATTAGTGTGTTAGAGATGATAGAAACTGCCCGTCGAGTTACTGACAAACCCATTCCTGCAGAAATAGTAGGCCGTCGACCCGGGGATCCCGCCAAGCTCGTAGCTTCTTCTAAGCTAGCAAAACAACTCCTTGGCTGGGAAGCTAAGCACAGTGATGTGAACACCCTAGTTCGCACTGCTTTTGAGGTGTACAGAAGGGCGGTCAAGGGATAACAAATCAAGTCCTTCTTCGCGCACAAACCTGGATATTTCATAAACAATTAAAGGCTCTTCCTTTCCCTTTACCGATATCTGGCGTTTGTACTTGGAAGGCACATACAAATTACTTTCCAAAATAGCTGGTTCTGAGGCCATTACTTCCCCGGCTAGGGTCAATGCTTCAATACGTGCCGCAGTATTTACCGTATCTCCGATTAAAGTATTATCACTTCGCAATTCCGAACCTACATTCCCTCGGATAACCGGCCCATAGTGAACTCCTATACGGAATTTTATGGGACTCGATTGTAATAAGGTTTGAATTTTTAAAGCGATCTGGAGAGCTTTTAGGGGTTCCGGATGTACAGCTAAAAATGCATCTCCTATAATTTTATCTATATCTCCCCCTTCCTCATACACCACTTGGACAATTATGGGTAAAGCTTCATTTAGGAGGTCGATAACCTCTTTAGGTGTTTTTGCCTCGGATATTCGGGTAAACCCCTCAATATCGCCATATATGATTGCAACTTGCTCTTCGCTGTGAGGAATAAAAATAGTTTGCTCCTCGGCAAAGGTATTAGCCCTTATCCATACCGTTTGGGGAATATACCTCCTAATAAGATCAATAAGCAAATTTTTCTGAAGCAAATCATCCTGTAAATGAGAAATTTTCTGTTCTAGTTCAGAAGTATATTTCTTATAAAAAAGAATTGGGTATAGGTAGTCTGCTACTTGAAAAGCGGGCAAATTGCCATCAAGAACCAGATCTATCGATAGTGTACTCTCTTGAGGCAAATAGCTCGAGTTAGATGCTATAAGCACAATGGGCAGGTGTCCAAAAAGTTCATCTTGTTTTAGGCTGCTACAGAAAGAAAGAATGTCCTTATCGTTTATTGCCAAAATACAAGAAATCGGATACTCGAACAACAATTTTTCTGCCCGAGCAATTGAATCCGCCACTAAATATTCGATATTTCTAGGTTGGATTTTTAACCGGTTGGATAGCCTGTGCAAAACCTCTATCCACCAATCGGTTGCCTCAATTTCAAAAGAAGTTTTAACCCCAAGTAAATATAACTTATCCACGGTGAAAGGTATTATATTAATGGGAGGCAATTAGAGCAAGTTATCCGAAAAACTCCATTTCTAATGCAGCTGCTAAAGCATGATATACAGGTAGCGTAAATTCCTGTATCTCAAACGTTTGCTTACGGGGAACCCCTATTCACACATCCGAATAGGCTTTTAATTTTCCCCCATCTTCTCCCGTAAAGGAGAGTACCTTTAGGTGAAGAGCCCGTGCAGTGAGAGCTGCGTTGATTACACTTTTTGAGTTTCCACTGGTGCTAAAGCATACCAACACATCTTCCGGTTTCCCTAGCACATACACTTGCTGGGCAAAGACCATCTCCGAGCTAACATCATTGGCAATGGCGGTTAATAGAGGTGTATTCCCACAGAGGGAAATAGCGGGTAAGCCTCCTTCTAGAAGGGAGGCAATTTTACTACCTTCTTCCTCTTGGGAATCTAGGCGACAAAAACTCTCTTTCACTGAGCCTGGGATGGGACGGGTACATCGGAAGGCTTTTACCAATTCTGCCACCCAATGGTCCGCATCTGCAGCACTGCCTCCATTTCCACAGGTTAGAACCTTTCCTCCTTTTGAGAAACCTTCGCTTAAAAGAAAATAGGCTGCAGCTATCCTCTCTTTCAGGGGAATAAGAACGGGAAACGATTGATATAAGCCCTGAAG
>JBDNDI010000279.1:0-3839 GCA_046719195.1 Spirochaetales bacterium
TGGAGTTCTGGTACCCCTACTATCGGTTAAAAGAAGAAGGGGCAACCTTAGTGGTAGCCGGAGAACAGGGCGGTGTAATGTACCATGGAAAATATGGCGTACCTGCTACATCGGACATAGCCTACAAAGATGCCAAAGCTGAAGAGTTCGACGGACTTCTGGTTCCTGGAGGGTGGGCACCGGACAAACTACGGAGGTTCCCCGAAGTATTAGAGCTGGTACGTGCCCTGAATAATCGCAAAGCCCTGTTAGGGCAGATCTGCCATGCGGGATGGGTGTTCATTTCTGCTGGCATTCTAAAAGGGAAGAAGGTCACCAGCACTCCTGCTATAAAGGATGATATGATTAATGCAGGAGCTATTTGGGTGGACGAACCTGTGGTAGTAGATGGAAATATTATATCGAGTCGTAGGCCAGCCGATCTGCCCTTCTATACCCGGTCAATAATCGAGTTTTTTTCTAAATAAAACTAACGGAAAGGCGATAGAGGAAAGTTACCCTGCTGCCTTCGGATATCCGGGTATATAGGTTTACGATGGTCGTAGGGCCAAGGAAGAAATGGGGCGTCATTACCTTTATTACGCAAAAAAATCAAAAGAAAAGGCTGTACACTTTGGGGGCAGCCCCTACAACAACCCTCGCTTTTCCGCTAAAAAAAGCGCTCCCTGTACGGAGAGGTTCGCAACCTCTTCGGCAGAGGAAATACATTGAACTTGAGCAGAAAGGCGCAACTTTTCTTTTAAATAATAGGTAAAAATTTCGCATCTGCTCTTGGGTCCTACAAGAAAAATTCGATCCCCATAGGGGAACTCGAAAGAAGGAAAAAGACGTAAAGCATACAGATCATCCACTGCGAGAGCACATTCAAGAAACTTACGCCTATCTGTCCAAGTAGTTTTTAATAGAACATCCATGAATCGGGGCATTACCAAACTTCGTAACAAACCGGCTTCGGTTACGATTTGAAAAGCCAATTCTGCCATCTCTTTAGAAAACGGAACAGCATTCGGGTCTATAGATTCGGAGGATTCAACAGGTAGGACAGATTTACCAATCATAGTTTCCTTTAGAATAGCTTCAAATACTTGACCGGAAAGGGTAGTTATACTTCCTAAAATTCGATCTTTTTTATCTACCGGTATGCACTTTGTGTGGGAGGATAAATTGATAACCGCAGTTGAAATGCCCTGACCGTACAACCGCAAGAGGCCTGCAACCTGGGTCTCTTCTCCCCGCATAAAATCTAACTTGGGAAGTTCCCGTAAATCATTTTGTTCTGGATGGTATGGGTTCTTAATCCCTCGGATCAAATATAGCTGCACTTCCGGATCGAAGCTTTCTTCTCCTTCCACCCGGGTAATAGAAGATGCAAGGTCGTCCATCGAAGTAGGGGCAAACAAATGGGGAAGCTCGATTATGCCCAACTCGCTAGTAATCATGCCTGACGAAAGAACAAGGGCAATATCCTGTTTTGTTAGCTTGGCTTGGGTTAAAACTTCCTCTAAAAGTTCTTTCAGTTGCTCTTTTAAATACCTGTTACTTCCCCGTTGCGCCGTATCTTTTACCCCAACTTTTCTGTTTCGGGAAAGCAACACCTTCCCCGATCGTTCCACCAAGTACACCCGGGAATTGGTAGTTCCACAATCGATAGTTACTAAGTATCTACCTTTTGGCATGGTATATCCTCCAAAGGATTTTCGTACAACTTCCCTAACCGCCTGATTCAGGACAAAACCCCAAGCCGGTGAAGAGCTTCGGCTAAACTCTTCTTTTCCTGTTCCGTTGCCCCCACAAAAGGACTTCGCGGATGGGCTTTCAGGATACCGCGGATTTCCAACATAGCATATACAGCAAGTTGGGTCGACCGGGCTAGATACATTACCTCACGAACCTGATTCACCAGGAATTGGGTTTTCCTGCATTCCTGAATCTTTCCCTCTATTCCCTGTCGGTGTAATTGCACACAGAGTTCCGGGAAAGCATTTCCTAGACCCGGAATATACGCCTGGGCACCCAAAGAACAAGCAGGAAGCCAGAGACTTTCTGTGCCAAGGACAATATCCAATCCTTTAGGTGCAAGATCCCTCATATACAGGCTGAACTTGCCTATATCAAAGGTTGCATCTTTTATTCCCCGAATTCCCTCTTCTACCAAAATCCGTAATGCATCCATTCCGATTTCATACCCCGAAAATCGAGGATTATGATACACGTATACGGGAAACCCTTTGGGGACGGAGGCGATAATTTTCCGATAAAACTCAATAACACCGTCAGAGGTATGATGGTAGTAATACGGGGCTACAGCAGCTACTGCTACAGCTCCCACTTTAGCCGCATGGGCTGAAAGCGTGGCAGCGTCCCGGCTATTAGCAGTGCCCGTATGCACCACCACAGGAATCCGTTGTCCCACTCGTTTTAGCACCTGCTCCGCCACTTGTTTCCGTTCTTCTACAGATAAAAGAGGGCCAGAGCCGTAAGAGCCACAGATAAAAAGCCCATCCACATGAGAGGCTAAGAAGTCTACCAAAGTATCTAACCCTTTTCCATCAACTTCACCCGATTCTAGAAAGGGTGTAATCATGGGTGGAATAACACCATAGAGATTTTCTTTCATGTCTAGTGCTCCTGTTTGATTAGAATTTCAGATACGATAAAGCCTGCCGGGAACGGGCCAACCGCTCCAAAGCCCTGTTTCCTAAGCGAACTACAATTCCGTTGAACAAAGTATCTACTAAAGCTATCTCGGCCACTCGGCCAATCATAGGGTCGGTCCGAAAAGCTGTTTCTCGGGAGCTTACGGTGAAACAAATGTCAGCAATTTGGCCTAGCGGAGAGTCCGGAGATCCTGTTAAAGCTATTATGGGTACTTTTGGCTTTAGTGCTTCAGGCGGAATTACCACATCTTTGGATTCCCCCGATTGGCTGATACAGAAAAGCACATCCCCTTCTCTATCCTCCGCTAGCACAAGGGCATTAATGTGAGGATCCTGCGTGTATAAACAATCTAACCCTACTCGGGAAAACTTAATAAACGCATCGTAGGCCACAACTACGGATGTCCCATATCCTAGAATTACCACCCGGCTTGCTCGCACCAAAAGATCCACTGCTTTTTCTAACAACACCGGATCTAGAGATTCCATGGTTTTTGTTAGCACTCGTATACCCGAAGAATAGATTTTCTTCATTATAGTATCTAAGGTGTCATCTAAAGTAATTTCCGATTCTTCATCCACCTGATTGATGGTTCTGCCCGCTACTTCTGTGGCGAGGGATACCTTAAAATCATGGTACCCGGAAAATCCTAAAGCGCGATAGAGTTTTACCACCGAAGCTTCGCTCTTTGCCCCACTTCTCTCTGCAAGGGTAGAAATGGACATGCGAAGCACCGTTCGGGGATTCGAAAGGATATACTGAGCTATTCGCTTCTGAACCGGAGGAAACTGCTCTTTTTTTTCCTCTAGTACTTCTAGAAGACTTGGGATAGTTTGCCCTAGATTAATTCTCTGTTTTGTCTCCCCCCGCATACCGAACTTCCATTACGAACTTAAGGAAGTATCCCTAAACTTTGCAGCTCAGATAACGCTCGTTGATATAAATCGTTAGGAATATCTTTAAAAGGGGCTTTAGGGAATCCGGGGTCTAAGCCTCGCATACGAAGCACTGCATAGGTCATAGTAAGAGTGGGACCTAGTTTCATTACGGACCGGGCAGCTACAATTCTAAGCTGTTTTTCTGCAGTACGTTGCGAGTTGCCCTGCTTCCAAGTCAGATAAAAATCTGCTAATAATTCCGGAAATACATTTGCCAGTCCAGCAATAACCCCTACAGCTCCT
>JBDNDI010000028.1:0-14300 GCA_046719195.1 Spirochaetales bacterium
GAACCTCTGGGTTTCTGCAAAGAGAAACGGCAGAACGCAAAATACGGTTCATCCCTTACACTACATTAGCACCGTCAGTTCTTTCTCTCTCCGGCTCAACTGTTTGCAGGAAACTGCCTCTCTATTTTTTTTGAATTAGGGCAAGGGATAATAGTATACCCCATAGCAGGAGCCAGGCCTGCTAATACTGCGGGGATTCGCCTACGAAGTTCCGCATCCGGCGTATTACCAAGGAATTTTTTCCGCTATCCAGTCATCCATTTCCATACGGATATCTCCCAGCTAAAACTTTTTCAGAGAAAGGATACCCGGAGGATCCGCACGGGAACCATACAACTTTTGGATACTGCTGCAAAACCTGTACTTCAGCAGCCCGTGTACCCAACATCCGTGAGGACTTCCTATAACCCCACTCCTAATTTTATAACCAAACAGGATCGGGAGCTTACTCCCACCTTCTCAAAAATGCTGGAAATCTGACGTTTTACGGTGGACTCTCCGATCTTTAAAGAAGAGGCAATATCCTTATTCGTATACCCCTGGTATATACCCTGTACTACGGATAGTTCGCGGGAAGTGAGACTGTACCGGGAACTTAGAAGATTAAGATCGAGGATTGATTCATTTTGAGACACTATCCTGTAGGGCCAAAGAGCCACTTTAACCTGCGGCTCAGCGGGCATAAACAGGCGTAACCTGTCCCCCTCCAGATAAGAAAAGAACAGAGTATAGGAGCGGAAGCGACCCGGAAGGGTTATTTCCGCTCTGCCGGGAGCAGTACAACCTGTAAAAAAAGCGGAGAATTTTTGCCTGAACAAATTGTGCATTTTCCCCATACCCGACCCGGGATAACAGAAAAATTTTGGGCCGAACAGCTCTATAAAGACTTCCTTGAGATTTTTCCCTATCTGTACCACTCTCCCATATGCATCCAGCAGAGCCACGTCTTCAGAAACGGCTGGAGGTAATAGACTCCGGTTGTAAGCTTCGGTTAAAAAGCCGGTAAGAAACCGAAATAAAGCTACATCGTTTTCCGAGTAGAAAGGACTGTTCAAGCCTGCCCTTCCCAAGGCCCAGTATCCGACAAGATTTCCATGGATCATCATAGGGACATAGGCTACATCTGAGATGGGCCGAACCTTCTGCACCTCTATACAGAACTCGTCACTCTGCTGAAACCCCCAATCCGCAAGCTCATGCAGTAAGGTTATCCGGAAGGTATTCACCAGATGCTTGATAAGAAAATCTTTGGGTATTAAGGGAGTATAAACAGGTATGAATTCCGGTGGATTATTCGAAATAAAAAAAGGTTGTTTCACAAACCGGTTAGGGAAAAATAGTACGGCAAGATAATGACTCTCAATCACTTCACAGACGGAAGTGGCTAGGTTTAATATCGTGGATTGGGTGAACTCGCAGGAATATAAGGTATGAAGGATGTTCCGAACTACCGGGATTTTTTTATCGGATATATACACATCTCCAGGAGTATCCACCCGCCTGTTCCCGGAAACCGTTTGCGGAGAAACCTGCAATGGGTATACATTTGCGGGAATATTCACCTGTCTACTCCCGAAAACCCTGGATCAGAAAGAGAAGGTGTGTTCTATCATCCGCCCCTGTTTTATTGAAGATGTTAAATAGATGCCGTTTTACCGTTGCTTCTGAAATATCCAGCTTCTCTGCAATCACCCGATTCGGGTATCCGCTTAGCAGGAGGGTTGTTATTGTCCCCTCCATAGGTGTGAGTCCATTCCGTGTAGCGAACTGCCTTACTTCCCGATGGCAGGGTTGTACCAAAGTTCTCGACAGGTCGTTCTGGAAAGCGGACATGAAGACATCAGGGATAAATGAACAGAGAAACGCGAAGAACTCTTTTTCCTCTTTTGTATAGGGTGTTAGAGGATCCCCCATCCTTACAATCCGAACATACCCCTTTGGATTTCCGTTGCAAACCAGCGGATATTCACAGGAACAACCTTCTGTTGATCCTACGCTACTTTCTTCTTTTCCGTATTCAAATTGATCGGAAGGAATCAGACAGATAATCAGGTTGCCAATTTTCCAAATAGACTCCCTCTCTAAAGGTAAAGAATACAGGGTATTTAGAAAGGTATAAAGATTTTGCTCACGTTCCTTGTTTAGAACCATGGGGATACAAGAAAGTCTAATCTTTCTCAGTGGCAAATGCAAGGAAAAATAGGCGATTGCCCCAATTCCTAATCGATTTTTCTACTTCAGTACGGTTTCAAACCATGATCGTTTCTTTTCAAAAAATCGTAGACAAAATTCTTAGCATGGGGGATACCAGAGCATTAAGGAATGGCAAAAGCTAAAAAAACGCAAGCTTGAAACCCTACAAGGAAAAACATCTGTTGATGTTTAATGAGAAGACCAAATCTTAGACAAGGGGTTCCTTCCCTTATACATATTTTTATTGATATTCATTACTTGCCGTACGCCTGCTGCCACCATAGGGGTATATATGACCACGAACGGAATACCCGTCCCCTGAGATAAGGTTCAGAAAGATATCGAACGGGGCGTGTTCCCCCTTCTTCCCTGAACTGTTGAGGTCTAGCACTACTTCATTTTTCGGATTCGAAGCTCAACTGCCGGTGTGGCTTTCATCAGTTTTAGAAGCTCTTCCGTAGAAGTGTCTCCGAAATGATAGGGATACAGAACTCTAGGTTTCAGGATTTGAGCTGAGCGGGCAACCTGGGAGGGCGTCATGGTGTAGGGTTGATTCATAGGTAGAAAAGCTACATCAATACCCTTCAGGTCTTGTAGCTCCGGTATGTCTTCGGTATCCCCCGCTACATAAATTGTAAGTCCTGGGAACTGAAGCACATAACCATTATCCCTCCCTTTGGGATGGAACCGATCCCGACCCTCAGTGGTGTTATAGGCTGGAACAGCAAGAATTTTCATCCCCTCATACTCAAACCATTCCCCGTTCTTTATGGCTTTTCCCTTTCCAAGTTTCGTAAGAGAAGCTGGATTTAAAAGAATCTGCGTACCGGCTTTTTCAATGGCTTGGATTGCTCTCGCATCCAGGTGATCCCCGTGTTCATGGGTAATAAGGATAAGATCTGCTTTCGGTAACTGACTGTAGTCTGCATACTGCCCCACTGGATCCACATGGATCACCCGCCCTTTCCAGGTAAACATCAGGGTACCGTGTCCGATAAAGGTAATTTCTAGAGGGCCGGAAGCCGTGGGAAACGTATCCTTCTCAAACCCTACCTGCCCAAAAGCCGACACGGCGCATACTAAGGGTAGAACAAAAAAAATACACTTCGAGATTTTATCCATAGAGATCCTCCTTGGGATAGTGTAGAGGCATCCCCGTAACTAAGTCCAGAGCTCGTATAAGATGCTTCTACAAAATGGCAGCCCCTAGAGTTTATTTGAAATACACCTGCTTTTATTTTAAAATAAGGTGCAGGAGAAAGACTTGTCCGTTTGATTATAGCAACCCTTTAGTTTTCACTTCACGACTGTCTCTTCCCCAAATCTCGGCTTATATGCCTTGATAAGGAGGAAACAAAAATGAATAGGAAACTATATGGTTCTTTTCTATTGGTTTTCTTTCTCATAACATCTTTTTCCGCATCCCCCGAACCTGTAACCCCTAGAACCACTCAACATCTTACTGGTATTTCACTCTTCGATTCCCCTATGCATGGTACGTATGAAGTTTTTTCTTATGTAGAGGGAGAATGGAGATTATGTGGCCAAATGGGTGCGGGTAAGGATTACAGGAACTACAATGTTGAGCTCATTTTATCGAAAACCGGCACCGACCATGAAAAAACAAGAGTACGAATTGTACAGAGAGGCGGAGGTGCAGCTCATGTCGATTCTGTTACTTTAAATGGAGAAGGCCCGATCTCAGCTCATGTTATTAAAGGGCAGACTGAGGACCCTTTACTGCTAAAAAAGCTTCAAGCAATTGACCATGATGTAGTGGATGTTTTCGGAAAAACCCTGGAACTCGTTTTTCCCTCAGGAGTATCAAGTAGTTTAGTATTGAATGCCCGTATCGAAGGATTACAAATCAGCACCACTCCCTTTGCGTTTCCTCAATCTAATCAGTTTAAAAAGATCACTAATTCTTCCCAATTCTTTACTTATGCTTTAGGGAGTAAGAAAGAATTTTCTAAAGAACCCGACTTCAAGGTGTATTGCCTTCCTGGATCAGGACACCCTGCGGGTTGGGTACTTGGGTGGATGGCAAACGATGCAAAGAATCTCTACTTCCGGCTTGATTTTACCCCGGACAATACCATGGACGGTAGCAAAGATTATGCTAGGCTGTATATTAAAACAGGAAGTCATTTAAAATTATTCACGCAATCGGTGCAGGAAACCACTTATGGCCTTCCTGATTTTACCTATACAGATATAGTAGCTTACCAACATAAGGTATATAAATTTACCATTCCCCTTACAGAGATACTGGAAGAATCTAAGACACAATGGATTTATTATACAGTTGAGGCGTATGGAACAGCGTCGCCCAGGCTGGGTTATACCTTTCCATTTCTAGCCTTTGACCCTGCCAAGAACCGGTATCTTCTTGTATATGCCAGATCTTTAGATGGTGGTAGCCTATTGCTGAAACCCTATTACCAGTTTTACAGTTGGGATCTCCTTCCCCTAGGACAAGAACAAGGTATCTCGGATAGTGAAGAATATTACACACTATCTTCTGAAGAAGCTCCTCCCTCTGCTGCCTTCGCTTCCGATGGAAGTGCCCTAATTGTATGGCCAGAAGGTGATGGGCCTACGAAAATATGGGCAAGGAAACTAAACGGTGAAGGATCCCCATCAGAGCAGAGGATACTACTTTCTGACGCAACCTATTTTCCTGCAAGGCCCTGTTCCGTAGCTTACGACCCCGGTACGAATAAATTCTTTGTAGTATGGACACAAAAAGACACTAACGATCAATACAAAATAAAAGGCTGTTTTATTTCCGCTACAACAGGAGTAAAAGAACCTAGTTTCTTTTTAACAGAAGAGTTAAATTCCTATCAACCCCAGGTAGTGTATACAGGGGGAGACTTCCTTGTGGTATGGCAAACAGGTAGTGACGAAATTTTTTGTCGGAAATTTTCCCCAAATGGAACACCGTTAGGTACAAATCCCATACAAGTAGCGAACGAATCCGGCAATACTTTTCCTTCAGTTGCCTATGCACCAGGTAGTAAGAAGTTTCTTGTAGTATGGGCGGATGTTGATGGTACCAGGGTGTTTGCTCGCCTGCTAAATAGCGATGGGACACCTTCGGGTGAAACGTTTCCCATATCCCCAGAAGAAGCTTGTGATGTACGATACCCTCATGTCGTATATTCCAACCGGGAAAATCTATTCCTTGTAACCTGGAATACTATAGTATCTGAATCGAGTACCGGGTGCTACCAGAGCAAAATAAATACAAACGGATCACTTAATGGAACTGCGGTTCGCATCGAAACGGGCGATTATACAAATTGTCCTGGTGGAATTGCTCAGGTCGTTAACACCAGGAATGGAGATACCCTTACAGTGATTTCTGTATATAAAAACGGCGAATATAGATTAGCAACCTCTCGCTTTGACTATCCAAACGGAGCGCCGCCTCCCGCAGCAGTCCTGCAGTATCCTGCTGACAGAGCTATCGTCTCAGGATCCACAGTGACCCTAAAATGGGAAGCGGTTTCCGGAACTGGAATTCTTTACCGAGTGTATTGCTCCACTGACTCTAATTTCTCAGATTCTGCAGCTTACATACTGGTTGCATCAGACCCCCAATCAAATTTCGTGGCTCTGGCAGGTTTTGGTTTTTTTTCAATGATTACCCTCCTTTTCGCAGTTGTTAGTTACCCACCTAGTGTTATATCGAACAAAAAAAGAAAATCCCTTCTACTACTTCTTGGTATGATATCGGGATGTTTTTTGATTTTGGCTCTACTTTCCTGCCCTTCCGAGGTTTCCTCACCTCCGATTGAAGAGCCAACCCTAAAACAGTATACTATAACAAATCTTTCTCCAGGAACAACCTATTATTGGAAAGTGGTAACTGATAACGGAGAATCTTTATCGCCTAGCTCTGTACGCTCTTTTACCACAAATTAATGTTTGGGGTGGTCACCCGTTAAGGCTTTTAAAAAGAATCGGCGGGTTTGAGGGAGAAACAGCTGCTTAAAAGCATCGATCGTAGTTATACCGGGAGCCCCGTATCTCTATTCCTTTCTCTTCCTTTTTCCTTTACTATACACCTATGCGGTATTTTGCGGATTTCCACATTCATTCCCATTATTCCCGGGCTACCAGTAGTCGGTTAGTTCCGGAACTACTAGACCGCTGGGCCCAGGTAAAAGGGTTGGCCGTCGTAGGAACCGGTGACTTTACCCATCCTGCCTGGATTCAGGAACTAAAAGAGAAACTTGTACCAGCCGAGGAGGGGTTGTTCGTCCTTTCCCCCGAGGTTCGGAAGCAAATGGCCTTAAACCCCGAACTGTTGGCAATGCCGGAAGTGAGGTTGGTAGAGGGGGTTACCCTTCCAGAAGAAACCCGGTTTCTATTGTCGGCAGAAATCAGTACGATCTACTCGTACGGCGGACAGGTGCGGAAACTTCATCATATTGTGCTTGCACCCTCCTTTAAAGCCGCAGACCGCCTTCGCACAAGGCTAAGTCAGATAGGAAATCTAACCTCGGATGGTAGGCCCATTTTAGGGATTGATTCCAGGAATCTCTTAGAAATGGTATTGGAAGCGGATCCGAACTGTGTACTGATCCCTGCTCATATCTGGACTCCCTGGTTTGCTGTACTCGGTTCTAAATCCGGGTTCGACTCTATAAAGGAAGCGTACCGGGATCTAGCGGGGGCGATTTTTGCCGTGGAAACCGGCCTTTCCAGTGATCCTCCGATGAATTGGATTTGTACTCAATTAGATGATTATGCCATTATTTCCAACTCTGATGCTCATTCTCCGGAAAACCTGGGAAGAGAAGCGAATCAGTTTGACACCGAACTATCCTATCCCGCGATGATGAAAGCCTTAAAACAAGCAGCCGGTCGGTTGCCCGATCTTCCAGACACGAACGGCCCTAACTACCCTTCGGTTTCGCACAACGGCTTCCTCGGCACCCTAGAGTTTTTTCCCCAAGAAGGGAAATACCACTTCGACGGGCATCGCAAATGCGGAGTGGTACGGAATCCCGTGCAGACTGTGCAGGAAGGAGGAACCTGCCCTGCATGTGCCAAACCCCTTACCATCGGGGTATTGCACCGGGTTCTAACGCTAGCCGATAGAACCTGCTGGGAAGATCGACCCCGCCGCACCAACTTCCAATCGCTCATACCCCTAACCGAGATCCTCTCAGAACTAGAGGGAACAGGGCCTACGAGCAAAGCGGTGGTGGCTTCGTATGGGAACCTTATCCACCGATTAGGGCCTGAGCTCTGGATACTAGCCGAAGCACCTCTGGAGCAAATCGAACGGGTTGGAGGTCGTCCCCTGGCAGAAGGTATCCGCAGAATGCGGGAACGACGGATTTACATCGAAGAAGGTTTCGATGGAGAATACGGCCGGATTCAGGTATTTAACCCTACTAGAATAGATAGCAGATCTGTTAATCGCCTTCCCGCAAAAGCAAGCGATCAGAGTCAGGGGACTGAGAAAAGCAAAGACGCAAAGTATAAGGCTAAGGCTGGCTCGTCTAAGGAAAAAAAAGACGCACCTTTATTTACAGGGTCACCCCATTCCGATACCGCGCTGGTAGAAGAAGCTGAAGACCTGCTGGGGACAGGAGCAATTACGCATGGAGCCGCAGGTGTCGTGCTAGAAGAAGCTAATGACCTGCCAAAGCCCCGAGGCCTGCTTGACTTTACCCTGGAAGAACTGGAAACCGTGAAGAGCTCCCTAGGGAAAAAAGCAGCCCTTTCTTCCAATCCCCCGGATGTATCTGGGTACCCACTGCAAGAGGAAGGACCGCAGTCAGAGACCTCCCCTCTTCCCACCAGAAATCGGACCACCGTAAATCAGGTTACCCAGAATCTGGCCACTGGGGGAGAGTTTGATTTTTCGGAAACCTCCGCCCTGGCCATTGCTGAAAACACTCCGACTTTTGGAAAGGCTTTAAACCCCGAGCAGCAACGAGCCGTAGAGCATACCGGTGGCCCCTTATTGATCCTGGCGGGTCCTGGAACTGGAAAAACCAACACTCTAGCTCATCGGGTGGTTTTCTGGGTGAAGCAAGGAATTCCTCCTAAAGCGATTCTTGCCCTTACCTTTACCAACAAGGCGGCATTTGAAATGCGAGAGCGGATTGCAAACCTCTTGTCTACGAGTCACGCTGTATCGGATACCCCGCATACCGTACCCCTCCCCCAACACCCCAACAGAGAAAGCATAAATCTCCCCTATCCTCCTAAAGCTTCGGGATTTTCCCCTGTACGGGTTTGTACCTTTCACGCCTTCGGTTTAGAAATTTTACAGGAGTATTGTCATCGGTTTGGTCGAACCAAAGATTTTTTTCTGATCAACGAAGAGGATAGGGAACGGATATGGAAAAAGCTAGGTCTTGGTCAGCACAAAACACCACCTGCTGAAACGCTTCTCCATGAAGAGCCCTTTAAGGAAAAATCCTTACATGAGAAACCCTTTATAGATAATAGGATTCCCCCAGGGGGAGCTGTTCAAGCCTATAAAAAGTACCTGGTCAAAATTAACGCTTTTGACCTAGAAGACCTAATTGCCTTGCCGGTGCACCTGCTAACCCAGGATATAACGGTTCGCAAAAGCTACCAGCAGAAGTACCCGTATATACTGGTAGACGAATATCAGGATGTGAACGAGCTCCAGTACCAATTGCTTCGCCTCCTGGCAGAGGGTGAGAACGCAAACCTTACGGTAATAGGCGATCCTGACCAGGCAATCTATGGCTTCCGCGGCTCCGATGTTCGATACATCAAGCAGTTTACAGAAGACTATCCCTATTCCACTGTTATCAGGCTTTCTACCAGTTACCGCTGTCCCCAGAATATCCTAACCGCCTCCCGGCAGGTGTTAGGACACAATCGATCGCGGGGTAGCTCGCCGAATCTCCCCGAAGCGAGCGCAGCTATAAACTTTCATAAGGATCCTTTTGCGAGTATCTCGCAAGACGCATCCCCCTATCCGTTCGTCAGTACTTCGCAGGCCGCATTCTCCAATACTAGTTTAGGAGATACCCCGGATTTAATATATACCCCTGGCCTATCCAGCCTCACTAAGGAGTCCCCTGTTGACGCCCATACCCCATCCACAACCCCTTGGCAACCTACTGCCTTAGACTTCCCAAAAGCGACCAGGTTCGTTACCTCTGCGTCCCCTCCTCTCCAATCCTCTTTTTCCCTCGATGTAAAAATCCAGATTATGGAACACCCGACGGATGCTGCTGAAGCAGAGGTTATTGCCCGAATCATCGAAGACCTGGTGGGAGGACTCCGCTTTTTCTCTATGGATTCGGGGGTAACCGAAGGACAAACAGAAGCAGCATCTTTAAAAAATATTGCTGTCCTCTGTCGCACTACCCACCAGATGCCCTGTCTGGAAAAAGCTTTTGAAGATCATAGCATTCCCTATGTCCAGGTGGGAGAAAAAAGTTTCCTCCAGGAAGGAACCGTCGTGTCGCTTATCCACCTTGGCCGTTATCTGCTAGCACCCGAAAATCCCTATCTACAGGATTTAGCAGAAGAGGCGTTAAAAAGCTTAAAGAAGCGAAAGATTGTACCGGAGCCTCTTTCCCTTCAAGGTTTACACTCCTCCATGGAAAGGGAATTGTTAGAAAATCCTGCCCAGGTCCCAAAGGGTTCCCTTCCCGCCCGGGAATTATTTAAAACTCTGCTGCAAAAGCTATCGTTTACCCCGCAGAGGGAAGATGCGGTTTGGGTAGACCACCTCTTTTCCTTTGCTGGCTCCCATCCTCTAACAGAGTTCCTGAAACAAGCATCCTTAGGTTCAGCCCAGGACAATCTCTTAGCCTCCACCGATCGATTGATTCTCTCCACCCTTCATGGAGTTAAGGGGTTAGAGTTTGATCATGTGTTTATTGCTGGCTGTGAAGAAGGCATCCTTCCTTTTACTTTATTTTCTGAAAGAAAGAAAAACTCCGGCGAAGTCCCGGATGACACTGCAAACCTAGGCGCATTAACTGATACCGAAGAAGAACGACGACTTCTTTACGTAGGGATGACCCGGGCAAAAAAAGGTTTGTATCTAAGCTGGGCTAAGAAGCGTTTTATCTTTGGCAGGGAATACCACCTGGAAAAAAGCTCTTTCCTCTCTGCCATCGAAGAGGAACTATTGCTGCGCCGGCAGATAGAGATTAAATCCAAGCCCCGGGATTCGCAGTTGTTGCTGTTTTAGATACTTATTTGTATGAGAGCCCCATTTTTTTGATATTTAGGAAGTACTTCTTTCCTAATTCCCGCCTGACTGTTTCAGCGACATGTACAGGGTACCCCTCCTTTTCAAGTATGCGGGTTTTACCCTAGGCTACACTGATCCTTAGGATTTGCGTAGGGACAGGGTCTTCTTTTTTCCCTTATCATCCCGATACATAATTCTGCTTGTAAAACTACCTTCTTAGCCCTATACTCTTATAAAACTATGGAATGTCCAGGGCAATACACTCTCCTTAATCCTGATGGTTCCATTGTTGAGCAAAAGGAGGCTATTCTAACATTAGAAGAGGAGACTCTTTCTATATTCCCTAAGCTAGGAGATAGTTTATTAATTCCCTATAGGGACATAGTAACCGTAACCGAAAAAGAATATAAGCTTTACCTTGACTTGCCTTCGCAGGATACTATTCTTATTACCCATCTAGGCTACAAACACGAAGATTTCCTTCGTATTCTTTCCCGTCTAAGAAATGAGCTTTTATTAAAAGATCAGTTAATGAACGAAACTCTCCGTAAATCTGGAGTGGAAGCGGAGGTCGAGTGGAAAACCCCTGAAGGCAAGATTATGGTTAAGGGAAAGACTGAACTTCGGCTTTATGAAACCGCTTTAGTTTTAATTCCCTATAAAGGAGAGCTGGTTAGGCTTCCCTATAGTTTTTTCGAAGGTATACAACCAGGAAACTATACAATAGAGATTACCCTCGATTCAGGGGATACAATAATTCTGGGAAAAATGGGGAATCAGTTCGATCCCTTTCTAAAAACGTTTTCCGATTTAATGAACGAACTGTCGTTAAAAGTGCAAACCTATCTAAAAGAATTAATTCCCGGGGCAAATCCTCTAGTGTTACGAAAAGTGGCTCGATTCATGAAAGAAGGTAAAGCGGCTAGAAGGAAGGACATCGAAGGTGTGGACCCCTCTCTTTGGAGGGAGATCGAGAAACGTCTTTTTGCTATCGGATTACAGGAATCCTATGAGTTTCTTACCACCCTTGGCCAAAAGAACCAGGTGTGCATAGGATTAAAGAGGGGGCTATTGGGGGATCTAACCGGCGAATACCTTTGGTTTTTAATCCCCATTTATAACGAGGATTCGACAAAAGCCGGCAATGCAGTGGCCATGGAAGCGGGATCCACCGAAGGGGGAGGACGAGCTACCTACTTTTTCAAAATAGTGGATAGATCCCTATACCGAAGCGCGCTGTCGTTAGAGGAGCTCAAAAGTCGAGTGGATACTTTTATTCGCAAATTAAACCACTGTATGCTAGCCATCAATTTTCGGAGAGAACCCATCTATCTTACTGATGAAAAATTGCAGGAGCCTACCTATCGTAAGTATCAATATGCGATTGCCAAAATACCCGAACTGAGAGAATTGCGTAAATTGTTCATCGGACGGGTTATTCATAGCTCTTCGGAACAGTGGCAAAATGATATAATGGATCTACTCACGTTTAATGTTTCTACTCAGGAGGAGACCGCCCGCTGGTCAAAGAAAGAAAGTGGAGAAATTAAAGAAGAAACAGTATAAGTCATAAAAAGGTAAGGGTATGCCAGGATACAAACACCCCTGTAAATATTGCAACCAACTAATTCCTCCGGAAGCTAAAGTCTGTCCTTTCTGCGGAAAGATACATCCCCTTGGCTCCTTTCGCTGTCCCCAATGCAGAAGCCCGATCCAGAAAGGATGGAAAGCCTGTAGCCATTGTGGACTCCCCTTAATTCTAACCTGTCCTACATGTGGGAAAGAAACCTTCCGAGGTGACTACTGCGAACACTGCGATGCCTTCCTGTCATCGGAGGGGTTAAACCAAAGGAATAGTTTATAATTTATAGGAGGTACATATGCCATTACAAGCTTTCACCAGCAACTTCGCTGACAATAGCACGGAAGCCGGGTTCCAGTTTACCTTCTTTTGCGATATCTGCCGGGAGGGGTATAAAACTTCTTTTATTGAATCCAAAACCTACAAAAAGGCTGGAATCCTGCGAGGATTAGGCAAAGCCATTTCCTTAGGTACCTCTCTGTTAGGTTCTTCGGGAGCTGGATTCACCCTGGAACGAGGAGCGGATTTTATAAGTGAACGTTTCCGGGGTATGTCTCCTGAATGGCACAAAGAACACGAAAAAGCCTTTGAACTTGCCCAAAATGAGGCTAAAGAACACTTCTTTCGTTGTCCCCGGTGCAAAAAATATGTCTGCGAAAACGACTGGAATGAGCAGGAAGGACTCTGCGTGAATGACGCACCCCGAATCAATGTGGAGGTTGCTGCAGCTAAGGCACAAAAAGCGGTACAAGACATTCACGAAAAAGCTGCCAGCACCCAAGTGTTTACGGGTGAAATAGAAAGTAAACAGACCCTCTGTCCCCAATGCGGCAAGCCGGCTGGAGAAGGCAAGTTCTGCAACAATTGCGGTGCTCCTTTGAAACTGAACAGTTGTCCCACCTGCGGAGCCAAGAATCCTCCCAGTTCCCGATTCTGCGGTGAATGCGGCACCCGATTGAACTAATTAGAAAACGCCCTCGATAGCTGCACCTGACCTATTTCCTCTCTAAGCTTTTCCCCTTAACACCATCAAACCCCTTAAAACCTATATCTAGCCGTTACTCCTGCTTCCCCTCCCCGATTAGTTTTATTCTGTACATGCTGGAAATTCTGGATATAGGCCCCTGCAACATAAAACGTTAGGGTTATAGGAGGAACTACATGCCAATCTATTTGCGTGGACAGTTGCCAATGCTGTTCCGCGGTACCCGAAGGAGTAGTTTGTTCCACCGCAGTTTTTCCTGTTTCCCAATCCCAGAGGAGGCCATGTTCTCCCCGAGCAGTAAAACTGAAGACAGTGTGAATCTGTAGAGGCTCCTTCTTTAACATCGAGCCTATTAGTAGAAGCAGGGTATCTCGACCTTCCGGATGCCCGATCCAGGAATAGCGTAAGGGTTTAGATGTAAGCTCGGAGAGGCGACGCATCCAGATAAAACTGGCAAAGGGACTGGACAGTACATACAAATACGGGTCCGTATACACCCCTTCTACATACAGAGTGCTTTGCCACCCCTGAAAGTCCCCATTATGCTCTAACCCGGCAAGCCAACCCATTCCGTTGGGACTGTTATCCTCCGGCCATCTTTGTAACTCGTAGGGAGTGGCAAACTGATTCATCACCATCTGACCGTAGAAACGGAAGCCCCCACCCCAGGCCCATTCCACTTCCAGGGAAAACACCGAACCAGTCATATCTCCTTCCTTTTGTCCCCAACGGGGATATTCCCGCCAGGAAAACAAAGAGTGATAGATATGAAAGAGATTCAGGTACTGGAGTTCTAGCGGGCTGTTTCCTACCAGGACTCCCTCGGAAAGACCTAGGGAAAGTTTTTCCCACAGACGTACATCAAAGCGATGGAGGTACAGATAGCGCTGGGTAGTTTGGGAAATATCCTGCATCCCTTCGGTGCGCCGAACATCATAGCCGGGTTTAAAAAAATACGAAGGTGTTTCTAGGGGAAGCTGGGTTACAAAAAACGTGTACTTGAAATTATAGCTAAAGAGGGACAGTCGGGCAAAATCGTAGTAATCGGGGGTGTCCGAAATAGTGAGATTTCCGGAATTAGCGCTGCCAAAGGAGAGCCTATCCCGGCCTAATTGAAAAAGCCAAAAACTTCCACCCACCGACGCAAATGCCCGAAGGGGAAGATTTAGGTCTATCCGTTCATTTTTTAACACCAGGTTTGTACCCATATACTCGCTATCCGTATTGTAGAAGAAAGGATCGTTTCTTAGCGCTAAATCCCCTCGAGCATAGAAGGAGTTGGCAAAATAAAACTCTAACGGCAGGCCAAAAGCTGCAGGAATCTCTTT
>JBDNDI010000280.1:0-3826 GCA_046719195.1 Spirochaetales bacterium
TCGGCAAGGCTTTAAAACCGTACAGGTGTATCTAGATGCCCCTGTCTCGCATAGTGCTTTACACGCAGGAGAGATACGCAATCTTCTTTTGCAAAAAGGGTTGGAAGGAAATTGTACCTTATGTGAGTCTGCAGACTATGCCTTAAAACGGGCTTCTGCCCCATGCATTGCGAGTAGCGATACTGCCATAATTGATGCGCTTCCCGGCCCTTTTTATGATGCTGCCCGTTCGTACTTAGAAACCGTATATCGGGCAAATTTTTTAGATTTATCTACCTGGTTTCCCCCCGGAGATATTCCAGTACAATACGAAGAATCCGGCGAATAGGTTCTGCCGCCCCCCACAAAAGCTGGTCTCCTACGGTAAAAGCTGTAAGAAAAGCCGGGCCCATTTTCATAGTATGGATTCTTCCGATAGGTATTTTTAAGGTACCCGAAACTGCAGCAGGGGTTAGATACTTAAGGGTGTCTTCTCGATTATTGGGAATAACCTCTACCCAGGGGTTAGAGGAGGCAATAATTTTTGAAGCCTCCTCAGGGTTTATAGGCTGTTTTAGTTTTATGGTTAGTCCCTGGCTATGGCAGCGCATAGCTCCCACCCGTACGCAGATTCCGTCTACTGGTATAGGTTTCTTTAAACCTAAGATCTTGTTGGTTTCGGCGTATCCTTTCCATTCCTCCCGAGTCTGTCCATGGTCCATGGCTTTGTCTATCCAGGGAATTAGGCTTCCAGCTAGGGGAGCTCCAAAGTTTTCTTTAGGGAATTGTAGGTCTTTAAAGGCTTTGGTTACTTGTCGATCAATGTCTAAAATGGCTGATGCCGGATCGGAAAGTTCAGTTTCTACCGCTTTGTAAAGATGGCCCATTTGCTCCAATAATTCCCGCATATTCTTGGCACCTGCGCCGCTTGCTGCCTGATAGGTCATAGTAGAAACCCACTCTACCAATCCTTCCCGGAACAGACCCCCTATGGCCATTAGCATAAGGCTAACGGTACAGTTTCCCCCAATATAATTTTTAATTCCTTGCTTCAAAGCTTCGTCAATCACGGGTCGGTTTACGGGATCTAGGACTATTACAGCATCTTCTGCCATACGTAGAGTAGAAGCAGCGTCAATCCAGTACCCTTTCCATCCTGTAGCCTGAAGTTCGGGATATACTTTTGTGGTGTACTCTCCCCCTTGACAGGTTACTAGGATATCCTGCTCTGCTAGCGCAGGGATATTGAAAGCATCAAGAAGCGGACCAGTTTCGATACCCACTTCCGGAGCTTTCCCCCCTACCTGGGATGTGGTAAAGAACACCGGTTTAAAGCCGGTAAAATCCTTCTCTTCCAGCATCCGTTCCATTAGAACGGATCCTACCATTCCCCTCCAACCAATAAAACCGACTTTCCGCATGGTACCTCTCTTGTTTGGGGCTGAACGCCCGAATACTTTAGATGGATATGTATTACCTGATTAGTTATAGAAAATCAATACACTTTCCATTCAATCGTACCCGCTTGACAAATTTTTTATTTTTCCTAATAATTATTCCGATTATGAAAAATATAGGCTACAGAAATAGCAGGCAGAGAAAGCGAATCTTAGAGTTGTTACGCTCTACTACCGTTCATCCTACGGCAGCCTGGATTTATGATCAACTGAAAGTGGAGTTCCCTAACCTTAGCTTAGGCACGGTGTATCGGAATCTCCGCATTCTTCAAGAGCAAGGGGAAATTACCCATCTGGATTTCGGTAGCACCTTCGACCGTTTCGATGGAAGGCGGGATACGCATTACCACTTTATCTGTGACAGTTGTGGGAAAATTATAGATGTAAGTTTACCCATATTTCAGGAACTAGAAAAAAAAGCTGCAAAACAGATTGGGGGTAACATTTATCGACATAGGTTAGAGTTTTTTGGTCTTTGTCCGGATTGTAAAACCAAGAATGCAATAAAAGGGCAAGGTAAGTCTGAAAAGTTAGAAGCTAAGCTAGAAACATAAAGGTGTTGTTTAAAAGGGTAATTTTCTTATGTGTACAATGTATGTCCAATATTAGTAATCGGTACGATTACTAAATATATAAAGAATGGAGGTACGAAGTATGGAGTCACGGTTTCCACTTATAGGGGAAAGATTCCCTGATTTAAGGGTAAAAACCACCCATGGGGTAAAGAATCTACCGGGGGATTACAAGGGCAAATGGTTTGTTCTTTTCTCGCACCCAGCAGATTACACACCGGTATGCACAACGGAGTTTGTGTCTTTTGCAAAACAAGCCGAAGAATTTAAAAAGTTGAACTGCGAACTTATTGGATTGTCCATCGATCAGGTCTTTTCCCATATAAAGTGGGTAGAATGGATTAAGGAAAAGCTTAACGTAGACATACCCTTCCCCATTATTGCCGATGATATGGGGGATGTGGCCAAGAGTCTAGGCATGATCCATCCCGGCAAAGGTACTAATACGGTAAGAGCCGTGTTTATTGTAGATTCAGATGGAATTGTACGAATAATTCTGTATTACCCGCAGGAAATTGGGAGGAATATTTCTGAAATACTTCGGGCTGTAAAGGCTATGCAAACTTCAGACAAACACAAGGTTGCGTGCCCTGCAAACTGGCCCAACAACGAATTAATAGGAGATATGGTAATTATTCCTCCGGCTCAGGACGCTCATACAGCCGCACAGCGCAAAGGAATGGAAAACTCCTACGATTGGTGGTTTGCCTATAAAAAGTTGTAAGTAGAACAATGTAAATAAAAAAGTAAGAAAAAAGTTACAAGCGGCTGCTACGGGGATCTTTTTGTTGTATGCCTAAAGTATAGCTGCAGTAACAGTAGGGTTAGGGGGTAGAAGACCTGTGCTAAAGGGGTTCTTCTACCTGTCCTGCCTTTTATTATATTTTGGATGCGGATAAAAAGTACTCCCGGTCTCTCCCTTAAATTTCAACGTGTGAACTTTAATGAGCGCTCTATTTTTCCTCATCCTCTGGGGGTACCACCTGAATGTGTAGTTCTTCTAACTGGGCTTCGGAAACATAACTAGGGGAATCATCCATGGGAGAAACCCCTAAGGTATTTTTCGGAAAGGCGATGACGTCCCGGATAGTAGTTTCCCCGCACATCAGCATAACCAACCGATCAAAACCAGGAGCAATACCCCCATGAGGAGGCGGACCGTACTGAAAAGCCTTTAATAAGAAACCAAACCGAGCTTCCGCATACGCAGGATCGTACCCGACTATTTTAAATATGCGCTTTTGAATTTCCGGGTCATGGATACGGATGGAACCAGAAGCTACCTCGTATCCGTTACATACTAAGTCGTACATGTCTCCTTTTACCGAGCCTGGGTCTTGTTCTAACATAGGAAGGTACCTTTCTTGGGGCATGGTGAACATGTGGTGGGCAGGCTCCCACTTCTGCTCTTCATCATTCCATTCGAATAATGGAAAGTCTATTATCCACGCAAAGGAGAAGGTTCCAGGGGTGGTTAGGTTTAACTCCTTCCCTAAACGACTGCGGACAGCTCCTAAAGCGGTTTGAGCGATTCTTCTAGGTGCGCCTGCAAGAAGGATTAGATCTCCCTCTTTCGCTCCTAACCTTTCCATAATGTTCTTAGCTACCCCTTCGTAGAATTTGGAAATACCCCCTTCTAAGGAACCGCCGCTAACCTTCATATAGGCTAAGCCCTGAGCCTTAAAAGTCTTAGCTGTATCTTCCAGTTCGCTGATCTGTTTACGGCTATACCCGCCGCAGCCCGGGGCAACTAAAGCTTTTACTGCTCCGCCTGAGGCTAAGACCTCTTTAAACACACTGAAACTACCCGCCTCCACA
>JBDNDI010000281.1:0-3819 GCA_046719195.1 Spirochaetales bacterium
AAACGGTCATAGGTCCCTGATGTAACCACAGAAACATCCTGGCCTGGAACTATCCCTAAGTAGGATCCGCGGGTAGTTTCAGGATTCTGGATTCCAACTCTCCAGGGTCTTTTTTGAGGATGGGACCCCAAAACTAAAATATTTCCTCCAAAATCAATAAGAGCATGACGAACCTGGTGTTCTCTAAGAATACGAGCCGCTTCATCCGCTGCCCACCCTTTGGCAATACCTCCTAAATCTAAAGCGGATCCTTTTTTTCGAAGAAATACTGTCCTTTTATCTCTATCCAACTCTACCTCGCGATAGTCCGCAGTGGAAAGGGCTAGCTGGATCTCTTCGTTAGAAGGAAGTCGAGCCCGGTCTGTTCCAATGCCCCAGAGGGAAATTAGGGCTCCCAGGGTTATGTCAAAAGCCCCCTTACTGAGCGCTCCATATCGCAGACCTTCGGAAATTACCTGAAAGGTTTCCGCAGAAACTTCTACCGGCTGGATTCCTGCTTGTCGGTTTATGGCACTGACTTCGCTAGTTTCAATATTTACGCTCATCTTCTGTTCGATTTCCCGAACCCGTTCAAATACAAGATCCAGGAGCTTTGTATCCTTCACTCCATACGCCGTTACTCCGCAGGTGGTGCCTAAAAGAAACTCCACCCTGGATAGGGGCTCCAGAGAAGAAGAACATCCTAAGGCTAAAAGATTTACCCCCAACAGCACGATTCCATATAGAATTCCTTTCCGGAATATTCTTACTGTTTTACTCCTCGTTTTCCTATTCATAAAAAGGATTTGTACCATGTTCCCCTAGGCAGGGCAAGGCAGGGAAACACAGAGCTGGAATCAGAAAAGGGTAGCAGCCTCTGTTTTCTTTTATCTCATTTCTTTTACTTCATTTCCTTTAACCTTTCATACCCTTCCCACAGGTTGCAATATAGAGTAAAATCAATATTAAAAATATTGATATTTTCTGATACATTTAGCCTGTAGGAGACAACAAATGGCAGAAAAAACTAGAATTGTGGTGCTAGGAGGAGGCTACGCAGGTGTAGCTGCCCTAAAAAAGCTCTACAAAAAACTAAAAGGAAATCCCAATATTGAGTTTACTCTAATTGATCGGAACCAGTTCCACACTCTGATGACTGAGCTCCACGAAGTAGCCGGAAGCCGGGTAGATCCTGCTTCGGTGCAGGTAAGTTTTAAACGGATTTTTAGTGGAACTCGTATAAAAGTTGTTACGGATACTGTTCAAAATATCGATTTTCAGAATAAACGCCTCCTTTCCAAAAACGCTAAATACGAATACGACTACCTGCTAATTGCTGCGGGGGGCGACCCCGAGTTTTTTGGTATAGAAGGAATCCAGGACAACTCCTTTACCCTCTGGTCTTTAGAAGATGCCATGAGGATTCGCACCCATGTAGAAGAATGTTTCCGTAAAGCGGCCTGCGAGCCCGATCCTTTTGAACGACGCAAACTCTTAACTTTTGTTATTGCCGGAGCAGGGTTTACCGGTGTAGAGCTAGCCGGAGAAATAGCGGAGCGCCGCCGGGTTTTATGCCGCCAGTATCATATTGAAGAACGGGAAGTCCGGATCATCATTGTAGAAGCCTTAGGAAAAATCCTCGCCATGCTCTCGGACAAGCTTCGGGATAAAGCAGAAAAATACCTGAAAAAATTAGGGGTGGATGTGTACCTCAATTCCCCCATTTTCAAAGCTGAACCCCAATGCGTCATTATCGAAGGGGGAAAGAAAATTGAGGCCTCTACGATTGTATGGACAGCGGGTATCCATGGTTCCGAATTAACTGCCAAGCTAGACTTGACTAAAGGGCAGGAAGCACGAGGGGAGTGTTCCTATGCTTCCTGGGAAGAGGGTATTCACGGCATGCTTGGCTGTCGGTTCGAAGAGGATGAAGTCTACCTAGTAGGAAAGCGAGGCCGTATCCTTGTAAACGAATTAATGCAATCGGTAGACCATGAGAACGTGTTCTTAGCCGGAGATATTCTCTGGTTTGTCGAGGGGGGGAAAGTCCTACCCCAGATTGTAGAGACCGCCTTACAAACCAGTGAGTGCGCAGCAGAAAATATTATAAACATTATCCAAGGAAAAAAAGAACGGAAAAAGTTCAAATCTAACTACCATGGCTTCATGGTTTCTATCGGAAGTAAGCATGCCGTATCCAATGCAGGGGGCATTGAACTATCCGGATTCCCTGCCATGGCCCTTAAGCACCTTGTAAACCTGCACTATCTCTGGGGACTGGCAGGGCTAAATGCCGTATGGGCCTATTTAACCCATGAGTTCTTCGAAATGAAGGATGGCCGGTCCTTTGTGGGAAGCCATCTATCTGCGAAAATCCCTGTGTATTGGGCAGTACCCCTCCGTTTATTCTTAGGTATTAAATGGTTCTTGGAAGGAGCGAAAAAGTTAGGACAGGGGTGGTTAAATCCCGGGCCAGGGGGCATATTTAATGTTGACCCTTCTAAAATAAAAATTCCCGGAGTTTCATTCGGAGATGCAGCTTCTGCAGCTACTGCTGCCGCTACCTCCACTGCTACCGGATGGCAAACTGGCGGAGCTACGGCTGCCGTGTCCGCAGCAACTCAAGCCGCTAATGCTGCCGCACCTTCCACCGGGCAGGTTGCTGATGCTGTCGCAGCTGCCACAGGACAAGCCGCTGATGCAGTAGCAGCTGCTACCGGCGCTGCCACAGGTCAGGCCTGGGGGCAGGCCTTAGTCTCTACCTCTAGCTGGCTATACAAGATTTACGAATGGTTCGCCCAGAACATTATCGGTATCCATCCTACGGTTGCCTTTTTAATGCAGGTCGCGCTAGTATTATCCGAAATAGGCATTGGTCTCGCCTTGTTTACTGGCTCCTTTACCTTCCTAGCTGCTGCTGCCTCCATAGGGTTGTGCCTGATGTTTATTATCTCTGCCATGGGAAGTGCGGAACTATTCTGGTATATTTTAGCTGCTGTAGTAATGCTCGGAGGAGCTGGAAGGGGATTCGGTCTAGACCATTGGATTATGCCTTGGATCAAAGACTGGTGGAATAAACGCAAAATTGCCAAAAAGACCTACCTCTATTTAGGCGAACCCATAGATTAAATCGACGATATATCAAAGGAGAAAAGTTCTAGTAGGATGCGTCTTGAGACGCATCCTATTCTATAGAACGATCATAGGTATGCCCCAATTTTGGAAAGAGTACCCTCTTATTGCTGAGGACCTGGAACAGGTCAAGCAGGTTATGAAAGAGTCTTTGGCTACGCTCGACCCTATTCTTACCCCTACCCTTTCCAACCTCCTGCAGCGAAATGGAAAGATGCTTCGTCCCGCTTTTGTGTTATTGGGGGCTCGTTCTAAACCCTATAAAAGTAAACCCTCAAAGAAGGGTTGGTATCCCCCGCAAAAAACTTTACCGGAAAAAATTTACCGGATTGCCGCGGCTGTTGAAATTCTCCATCTTGCTACTTTAATCCACGACGACATTATAGACCGAGCCCAAACTCGGCGAGGGGCTCCTACGGTAAATAGCGAAATCGGAGAACGGAATGCCGTACTTACCGGTGATTTTCTTTTTAGTCGTTGCTTCGCCCTTGTGGCAGATTACGCTACGATGGAGAATGCTCGATATTTGGCCCTTGGGGTTTCCCACATTTGCCAGAGCGAAATTGCTCAATCCCGTCGCTTTGACCTAACTACCCTTTCCGTTCGGAATTACCTCCATCGAATTATTGGCAAAACGGCCCTCCTGTTTTCCTTAAGCTTGTTTGTAGGTGGGGCAGAAATGAAAGCTCCTCCGGAATATTGTACTCT
>JBDNDI010000282.1:0-3815 GCA_046719195.1 Spirochaetales bacterium
GGAGAACTAGGGTCGAAATATGTGTTCGGTTTAAAGCCGGTATTTGGCTTTATTGTGCACAAGTATCTACCGATTCCTCTTTACCCCCTCCTTATTGGACTGGGAGTGCTGTGAGGTTTAATCGGTTCCTTGTTCCACCGAGCTTTTCTAGCGGGCGCTACATGATAGCTGGAACCATACGGATATTTTCCAACCCGTGTCTGCCCTGCTGGTAGCTGGCCTATTAGGATTTTTTTACCCGAAGTTTTAGGGGGAGGAAACAGCCTGATTGTAGAAGCGTCGGTGGGCCGAATGGGATTACGTATGATTATTCTTCTTATTCTGGTTAAGCTTTTCTTTACCGCGTTAAGTTATGGATCGGGCTCTCCGGGAGGTATAATTTTCCATTATTAGTATTAGGGGCTCTAATCGGCCGCGGTTACGGCGATACTATTTCTGCAGTTGCGTTTGTAGTACCGAGGTGCTTAAAGTGCCGCCTATATCGATGCCTTTCAAGAGCGATTATAGCGTAAAAGGATGTTGCATCCTGTCCCTGCAACCGACCGAATAACAAGTCTCTCTATACCTGTTTGAGCCGAATCTGATTGGGAAGGTAAGCAACTAGATGCGATATCTTTGCCAAAAGATTGTGTGCTTATTGGGGTGGTGCGAAACGGAAAACAACTCTTGCCCCGAAAAGACTTGGTTCTAATCGCGGGAGATCACGTATCCCTTCTAACGGAGGAACATCTCGCACCTGGGGTAAAAGCCCAGCTGGTAGAAAAAGGCTTGCCAAATACCTGACCTTATCTTGCTTTAACGCTCTTTTCTTGTTCCTTTGGTGCCTCAAGCGATATAGGTTGTTAGAATACGCGCCTGGCGAAACACCATTTATTGATTACTCCTCGATAGTGCGCTAGTATGGGGCAAAACACCCCAACACGGGTGTTGATAACCTTTTGCTCCATTATTTTCGATCGGCCTGCGGGTACGGACCCTCCCACCGCCCACACAATCGGATAGACCCTTTTGCTCCATTATTTCCAGATAGTAGAAGGATTTATTTTTCTTTCGGGAAAAAAGGAAAAAGCAGTTGAGCAAAAGCAGAAATGTTTCGGGTCTGAATCCAGATTCGGCCAGGGCCTCGGAATCGGCAGATTATACCTTCTCCGCTGGCAAAGGTAGAAAAAAGACTGCGGGCTGCTTTTGTTAAGGAGTACTGCATAGTCCCATCAAAGGCTACAAGATTCCCTGTATCCACAATGTACTCTTCACCTGGGGCGAGTTCCTTTTGCAAAATAGCCCCATAGCTCGAAAGCCAGAGGTCGCCGGTACCGCTAATTCTCTGTAAGAACAATCCCTCACCCGCTATCATGGCTTTAAAAGATCCCTGGGAAGAAAGCTCTAAAGAGGCATCCCCGGCCAGGTAAGAGCCACTCTGGGCGAGAATAGTTTCTTGTTTTAAAAAGAGATGAGTAATATCACCCGGCCCCGCAGGTCCTAAGATTAATTCCGCATCATCTTCTATCGCAGTATATTCGGAAGTGAAAAGTTTTTCCCCTCCCATGGCAGCCCCCAAAGCGCCGAATAAACCTTTTCCTGTAGTTTTGGCTTTTAACTCTATTGAGGGCGACATACAGATCATGGCACCCGCTTCTGCGCGAACGGTTTCTCCAGCTTTTAATTTTAATTCTAAGACACTGAACACGGGTTCATGTAGAATCGCGTATTTCATGGAAGCGCCTCCTGTTCTTATCCTAGGAAATATAACAGAAGGTGAAAAATTATTCCACTTGACAGTAGCCTTCTCTGTGCTTACCATAGCAGCCGGTATATTTCAAAGGAAGTGAGGTGCAAATCCTCCGCTAGCCCGTAACTGTAAAGGGGATAAAACCTGCAGAACATGCCACTGGCCTTTTGGCTGGGAAGGCCTGCAGGGGAGGCTTAAACCCTGAGCCAGGAAACTTTGGTATACCCACATCTTTATTCTAGACTTCGTGGAGTGAGTCTGGAATACGACCTATTTCCTTAAATCCAATAGGTTGTGTCCCGGCTCCTTTTCCTCGAAGGAAAGGAGTTTTTATGTACCATTTTATTCACACTGTTCTAAAACGATTCGGTTCTGGGTTAGAGGCTCAGAAATCGTCCACAGAAGAAACCGGGCTTTTCAGGCAACCGAGATTGCAAACGGATGGAAATCTGAGCACATCCAAAAGCCAGGGTGCCGTTAGAGGAAAGCTTGGCCAGTTCCTGCTTGTGGTGTTGCTGGTAGCTGCCACTGCCGGCCTCTCTACCCTCTCTTCCTGTGATCTAATGGGGAGTAAGAGCGGGGAGAGTCTGTATGGGACGTGGAAGGCGGTCGGTACGGAATGGATTGATGGATATACAATTTGGTATGATGGTTCCAAAGAAAAAGCTTATATTAAGTATTTGTCTATGTATCCTGAAATTTCTGACTTCGGTTTTATTGGGGAAATACAACCGAATTCAACGGGTTTTAAAGAAACGACCGGATATATTTATTTTAAGGTTTTAGAAAGGGGAATGTTTTCATTCCTGGAAATAGGTAAATATAGCGCGGTCCATTGGGAAAATTTTACGGGGGATACCATAAAAATGGGCACTGCTTATATTAATGAAGGAAATAACAATGCAGGCCTGCCTACTGTCCAAGAGGCTATCCAGGAATATACTATAGAAAATGGCTATTTTGTACTTCACGGTGAGTATCAACGGCAATAGGCCTTCCGGGCGAGGTCTGGGAAACTAAGTGGGTTGAGGGGGATCCGGCAGGTTTATCCGGCACTAGGGGGCAAAATTACGGGGCAGCAGCCGAAGTAGAAGAGGGCTAACCTAGGAGTAGGGAGCTCCTCTGTCCCTCTAATCTTCCCCTCAACTGTAGGGATAAACGGAATGGATATACGTACCGGCAGGCCCGGGATACCCTAAGGTAGGGCTAGGAAAAACACGGTAAGGTAGTTAAGGCCATTTAATATGAAAAGTGCCACTTTCATAGACTTTCCTTTAGTTCAGCCCAGGGTCAGGCGAACGTTTTTCCCCTCAACCACCCTAAGAAAGGCTAAAAGATGAAATCGTTTCGAAAAACCTTCCACCTGAGTGGCCTGATTGTTTGTTTTATGCTAATTTTTTTTACTAGTCCTGAAACAATCTGGGCAGAAGAACTGCCAAAAAAGGAAGCAGAGAAAGAAGAAGTCCCCCTCTGGGAAGGGGAGGGAATTACGGTTACCGCTACGGTAGAAGCCTCCCAGCAGATACGAAGAATCGAAAAAGAAGAGATCCGGCGTTTACAGGCAGTGGATCTGACGGCCCTTTTAGAACAAGCTTTCCAGATAGGAATAACCCGAAATGGACCTTACGGAAGTGTGTCCGGGGTCTCCCTTCGGGGGTACGGTTCCGGCCGGGTAGCCATACTGGTAGATGGGGTTCCGCTAAACTCGCCCCAAAACGGCGGGTTTGACTTGGGCCGCTTTAGTCCCGAAGACTTGGAGGCCATTGAGGTCATTTATGGAGGCTCAGATACTCGTTTTGCCTATAGCGGGGCTCAGGGAGGGATTATCAATCTAATTACCCGTAGAAAAACGGATGAAGGAAGCCGCTGGGAGGCCTCGCTTGTGAATCGATTCCCTTTACCCGAGCCCTACTCACTGCCCAATGGGGATAGAGTCTGGCCTTCTGTATCTACGCTGGCAGACACCCAGACCCTACGCCTGGCCTATGTAGGCAATTGGGCTAATAAGGCCCCTAAAACTTATGAGGGTACCGGGGTAAAGGAAGGGAGTCAAACTAACGAAGCGATGGGGGGGGCGGGGGGTGCT
>JBDNDI010000283.1:0-3799 GCA_046719195.1 Spirochaetales bacterium
TTATATTCCTCCATGAGTCTCAAAGATAACAGATTTCCCTTACTTAACCTACTTTGCGTTTACAATCGCATTGATTAAATCTTTGCCCACGATAGGTTCGAATTCCTGCCATACTTTTGTAACTGCTTTCTGAAATTCCCGAATATCTTTTACTTCATTAAAAATCATCCCTTTTGCTTTGAGCTGCTTAACTGTATCATCGATCATTAAAGCCCAGAGTTTGTTGTGTTCCTGAATTGTATCCATCGCGGTTTTCAGGATAGCATCTTGAATATTTTGGGGTGCGGTATCAAAAACGCGTTTGGACATTACGAGAAAATCAGGAATGGAGGTGTGTTGAGTATAGCTGTAGTACTTCGCTACTTCCTGCATATTAAAGGAAAGTACAGTGGGTTCATTATTTTCCCAACCATCAATCACTTTGGTCTGTAGAGCTGTATACACCTCTGACTGGCCCATAGGAACTGCAATGCCTCCTAAAGCATTGATAGTGTCAATAAGAGGTTTAGACTGCATAACTCGTATTTTTAAACCTTTAAGATCAGCAGGAGTGTAAATAGGTCCTTTAGATGTTGTAATACTCCGGAATCCCGCATCCAAAAAGGCAAGTCCTTTAAACCCGTACTTTTCTGTATCTTTCAAAAGGCGTTCTCCAATAGGCCCTTGAAGGACTTTGTGCTGGTGATCTAGATCTCGCCAAATAAAAGGTAGACTTACCACTTGTAAAGAAGGTGAATACTGCCCCATAGGCCCTGCGGATACTTTAGTAATTTCGATTGAGCCTAATTTTACTCCTTCAATATAATCTTTTTCTTGTCCTAATTGTCCTGCAGGGAATAAGGTTATCTTGACATCCCCGTTTGTACGTTCTGCTATTTTGTCTGCAAAGTACACCAAGGCTTTGTGAACTGGATGCGTATCTGGTAACACCGAAGCCAGTTTCCAGTTATACTCAGGCGCTGCATTTGCTGAAAGCAATATAATCGCTAATAAACCAAAGATCCACATGGTTCTCCTAATAACACTCATAGACCCTCCTATGCTTTGCGATATGAAATATTGTTTCTCATTATGATACAACTAAGAGGTTGGATTGTCAACGAAAATTTAAAAACCGAGAAACCGTCTGTTTTACTTTACTTCTATGCCTAATAACCGTTCCCACAGACGCACGATTGCGGGTTGGGAACGTTTCCCATCGCCAGCAGCCCGGGCAGCTTTAAAGATTTCATGCACTAAAGCGGTAACGGGTGTAGGGACATCCGTACCTTTGGCAAGGCTAAGGGAATAGCCTAGGTCCTTCCAATGGATATCTACGGTTCCACCGGGTTTGAACTCTCTAGAAAACATATCTTTAACTGCTACATCTAAGAGTTTGGAACCCGCCCATCCTCCTTTTATGGCCTCGTATAACACTTTGGGGTTTAGTCCTGCTTTAGCTCCTAAGGCAAAAGACTCCGCAATGACAGCAAAGGTAGCCCCCACAATCATTTGGTTTACACATTTTGCAACCTGCCCCATACCGACTGTACCCGTATGTACTACGGAAGCTCCCATTGCCTGAAAATAGGGCTTGCAGGCTTCAAAAATTGCTTCCTCCCCTCCCACCATAAAGGAAAGCGTCCCTTCTATAGCTGCTTTTTCCCCCCCGCTTACCGGAGCGTCTAAAAAGTGTATGCCTTTGGAAGTAAGGGTAGTGGCAATACGTTGAACTATACCCACTTCCGTAGTGCTAGTGTCTACTACTACGGATCCTTTTGGGAGAAAACTTAGAAGACCCTTTTGGTCCATAACCACAGCCTCTACCACTTCCGAAGTTGGTAGGGATAGGAAAACAACCTCACAGGTAGAACCTATCTCTTCTATGCTTGCTTGCCGCACACAGGAAGGGGAAGCTTTCTGGGAAATTCGATGCATTTTGGAAGAATCGGAATCGTAGATAAGAACTACTGGAAATTGTTTAGAAAGATTTAAGGCCATGGGACCGCCCATAATACCTAAGCCAATAAAGCCGAGTTGCTTTTTCATTGTTTTACCCCTTTAAAGTTTGTACTACCTGGGCTAAGGTATAGTCGTCCCCCACGTTTCCGGGGAATACTACATAGGGAATCCCCGGCCATTTAGCCTCAGGGCCTAATTGCCAGAGAGGAACCCCTTTAGCAATTTGTCCTGGAACATAGGCTTCTTTTACCCTCATACCCGTACGGGCTATTTCGATACTGGTAATTCCCCCCTTAGCAACCACAAAGGAGGGACGAGTAGATATATCTTGGACAACTTTACATAAGCACATCATAACCCGATGCCCAAACTCAAGAAAAGCCTTTCCTTCGGCCTGACGAACCGTACGAGAGGTAAAAACCACCACCGTAAGACCCTTGTTTATGGCGGTATTTGCCTCGGTTACCACCCGCGTCACCTCTTTAGATGCCGCTTCTTCCCCTTGAGCAAGGGTGTCTACCTGTAGTTCCAGCGCTTTACAGGGTATAGAGTTAAGTAATTGATCTAACTGCCTTCCGGTTTTCCCGACATAAGATCCTACAACCACTAATCCTGCTCCGCCCGCAGTACCGAGTTCCTGGGAGGATAGTAGGGGACGATCGACAAACCCACCGCGCACCTTTACAAAACACGCTGCACAGCGGTAGGCAAAGGTTTTACCCTGATTCTCCGCTTCCGTTAAGGCTAGTACCGCAGTTTCTAAGTCTTCGTACGAGGCCGCATTTACAACAATCGGAACGCCGTTTTTGGCTCTCCGTAATACTTCTACGGCTGATTTTACTCCCCCTACCCGCAAAGAGAAAAGGGAAAGGGAGAGAATCTCGGAGGCTTTCCATCTTCCTCGGGTTTTTTCTTCCACCCATTCCTTCAGGTTGCTTTTGGTGTAGCCAAAAGCCGGATCTTTAGCAAACTCGGTTTCAGCAGCAGGTAACACTCTATCCCCCAAATCCACATAGTGTACATCGTCGATAGTGTATCTACCTGCTTCAAAGAGTGCAGGAGCTAAAATAATACCGTCGACTTTTTCACCGTAGCCTTGTAATAAAGCGTCTATCTCTTCGGGAAAATGGCCTCGAAGGGTGCTGTCGCTTCGGGAAGCTAGTAAAGGGGTAATAGATTTTCCCGTTTTCTCCGCTACTATTTGGGTAGCTTTTCGTAAGTTATTCCCCAATTCTATACATAGACAAGTCATTTCCTCCGTCCCTAAGGCGCGGGAGTTAGTAGATATATAAAACACTTCATCTGGCCGGTTTAAGGCCTTAACTAAGGTCTCAATAGACCAGTCCATATACACCCGAATGCCGTGTACGGTCTGGGTACCGGTAGGATCGTCATCCACCACAACTAGCTTTTTGTTTTGGGAAGCAAGAATAGTACGAATCTCTGTGCGATTGTTTAATACGCTCCGGGGAGAAGGTAAAGGAGATAGTAATTCCTGTAATGTCATGGGGGAAGTATAGGAGAAAAGGAGAGGAAAGTCTATTCGCTCATTTAATTTTGTGTCTTATTTTCTTTTCGCATTTGGAGTAGAGGATAGGCAAAGGCGGCAATACTAATAAGGAGAAGAAGTAAACTAGCCGGACGGGTTACAAATACCGAATATCCTCCCATTAGAACAGCGCGGCGAAAGTTTACCTCCATCAGTTTGCCGAGCACCATCCCGAGCACTATGGGAGCCATGGGGTAACTAAATCGTTTTAATAACCATCCCACTACACCGAAGCCAAAACAGGCGGCTACATCAAAAAGGGAGTTCTTAACTGCAAAGCTACCTACGAATGCAATGGACAGAATAAAT
>JBDNDI010000284.1:0-3791 GCA_046719195.1 Spirochaetales bacterium
GGGTATTCCAAAAATTAAAGCACCCGTGAGGCGGTGCACATCTTTCCCTGTCTGGAAGGCCTCGCAAAGTCCTGGATCCTGGGAAAGATGGGCAAGAATTACCAGTTCAATCTGGGAATAATCGGCGCTCAGGAACTTCCAACCTTCTCGAGGTACAAAGGCAGAACGAATACGGCGTCCCTCTTCATCTCGTATTGGAATATTCTGTAAATTAGGATCTTTGCTGGAGAGTCTTCCCGTAGCAGTTCCTGTTTGATTAAAATTCGTATGGATGCGTCCGGTTTTCGGGTTTAGCATACCCGGCAGAGCTTCTACATAGGTTGACTTCAATTTTTGTAAGGTGCGGTATTGCAGAACCAATTCGGGAACGGGGTCTAACAAGGCAAGCTCTTCCAATATCGAAGTATCGGTGGAATACCCAGTCTTTTTCTGTGTTTTTCTAGTAGGGCTTAACTTGCGATCGACAAAGAGCACTTCCTGTAGTTGCTTGGTGGAGTTAATATTAAACTCCTTTCCGCAGAGCTGAAAAATCTGTCGTTGAATTCGGTCTAACTCCTTCTCAAGTTCCCATCCATACTCCCGTAAGGTGTCTACATTCAGCCGAATGCCCTCTAGTTCCATTTCGGCTAGAATCTTAACTAGGGGCATTTCTAAGGTGAAAAATATCTTTTCCAGCCCTCGTTCCATTATTTTCGGGTTCAGCGCCTGATACAACCGAAAAGCAATATCCGCGTCCTCCGCAGCATACCGGGTAGCTAAGGGTAAGGGAACCTGGTCAAAGGTACTGCCCTTTGGGACCACCTCATTGTAGGGAAGCGTTTCGTAATTTAGAAAGATTTGGGCCAATCGGTCGAGGCTGTAGGAACCTTCTCCAGTATCCAAAAGCCAGGCGGCGATCATGGTATCAAAATAAGGGGTAAAAGGAATCCCTAATCGGCGCAGGATTTTGTAATCAAACTTTAAGTTTTGTCCTATAATCTTTACCCCGGAATCCAAAAGCAATTCCTTCAGGAAAGATAGGGCTTGTTGTTCTCCCAGTCCCTCCCCCTTAGGAGCTAATACAGGAATATAATACGCTATTCCAGGTTCAAAACTAAGAGAAAAACCAACTAACTTGGCTGCAAAGGGATCTAAATCGGTTGTTTCTGTGTCAAAAGCAATCAGAGTAGCTTCTTTCGCCCTCTGTAATAGTTTTGCAAGTTCTTCGCCAGAGGTAAGGGTGTAATACTTACCTGCCTGCTCTAGGGTAGAAAGCCTTCCTTGTGTAGGTTCGGATACCGGAGTCTGTTTGTTGCCAGGTTCCTTCCGGGTTTCCCCTGCGTAAGCGGCAAACTCCTGAGCTAAGTTTTTCATACCCTGTTTTAAGAATAAGGGAAGGGCAGCTTCTACTCTTAAGGGGGAGAGTTTGAAACTCTGCAGGATATCGTTTTGTAAGGGTACATCGGTTTTTAATGTTACCAGTTGTTTACTTAAAGCAACGGATTCCCGTGAAGCCTCTAATTTTTGCCGCTGGGAAGGGGGTAGTTCCTCCAAATGCTTAAACACTTCTTCTAGGGTTCCGAATTGATTCAGTAAGGTGGCGGCGGATTTTTCTCCAATTCCTTTGGCACCAGGAACATTATCAGAGGCATCCCCCACTAGGGAAAGATAATCTACAATCTGCTCGGGATACACGGACCAGTGACGAAACACTTCTTCCCGATCTAATTCTAAAAAATCTCCCTTTTCTGGCCGTAGTATCCGAACTGGATCCTGGACAAGTTGAAGTAAATCCTTGTCTCCGGAGATGATGTAACAAGGGCGGCCTTCCTGTTTACAAAGAGTAGATAGGGTGGCCATAAGATCATCCGCTTCAACCCCATTTAACCTAAGGGTAGGTAAGCCTAAGGTTTGAGCTATCTCTTCGATAATAGGAATTTGGGCATGAAGATCTTCCGGGGTTTTTTGGCGGGTAGCCTTATACTCCGGATATAGTTCGTGCCTGAAGGTAGGAGTTTTGGAATCGAGCACTATACCAAAGTAGGCGGGAGTTCGGGTTTTTAATACCATTAACAGGGAGTTAAAAAAACCAAAAACTGCGGAACTATTTTTACCCTCCGGATTTCGCAGAGGATTTCGAATAAAGGCAAAGTAGGAGCGGTAGATAAGACTATACCCATCTAACAAGTATAGAGGTTCTTTTTTACAGTCTTGCATATAATTAGTGTACCATGCATTGAAAAGAAAAGTCACTTGCTTTACACTATATATCCATGAGTATACGGCTAAAAATCATCTTCGTGGTTCTGCCGCTGGTTATAGTTACCTTGCTTTTAGCGGGTACCGCCTCGTATTTCCAGGCGGCGAGCGGTATCACCCGAGTTACCAAAGAATTTTTAGACTTTAAAGCTTTTGAGCTAGAAAAATACGCCCAAAGTCAATGGGATCTGCTGGTGGAAAACAATTTTACCGACCGGCCGGAGATGGTTTTAGCTGCCCAGCAAGGTATAGAGTCCTTTGCGCGTAGTATTATTCGGAGCACTACTGAAATCCTTATAGCTTTTACGGAAGATGGACAGGTGGTAATGCGTACCACCCCCTTAGAAGTACGGCCTGAGGAGGTCCGTACCCTTCAGGAGATCGCACGGGAACGCAAAATAGAATTATTGACACCTGTTTTAGGGGGTATCGAACGGGTGGCAAAAGGGTTTTATTTTCCTCCTTTTCAATGGTACTTTCTTATTACCGAAGAGAAAAATGTGTACTACCGGGACGTAGACAAAATTACCCAGCAAACTATCTATATTATGGTCGCTGCTTCGCTGGCGGCTATTCTTATGCTGTTGCTATTTACCAACATCCTCATGCGGCCTTTAGTTCGGGTAGTGAACACCATGCAAGGTATTATTCGCTCCGGTGACCTTTCTCATAGGGTAGAAGTAGAGTACCAGGATGAAATTGGCACTCTTTCCCATACCTTCAACCTTATGATTGCAGAGCTTGAACGAGCCTACAAACAGATAAAACGGTATGCTTTCGAGGCAGTGTTAGCCCAAAAAAAGGAAGAACGGATCCGACACATTTTCCAAAAGTATGTTCCGCAAGATTTAATCGATCAATTTTTTGCCCATCCAGAGTCAATGCTGGTGGGTGACAACCGAGTGTTGTCTATCTTGTTCTCAGATATACGCAGTTTTACCACCATATCCGAGGCCATGGCTCCGGACGACTTGGTAAATTCTCTGAATCGTTACTTTACCGTTATGGTAGATATAATAATGAATCGCAATGGCATCATAGATAAATACATAGGCGATGCCATAATGGCTTTCTGGGGTGCACCGGTAAAACATGAGGATGATGCATTGCAGTCTGTTTTAGCGGGCTTAGACATGTTAGAGGCGGTAAAAGAGTTCAATAAACACCAAAAAGAGATCGGTAAACCGGAGTTTAAAATAGGAATCGGTATTAACTATGGGGTAGTTACCGTGGGGAATATCGGATGTGAACGCAAGATGGACTACACCGTTATTGGCGATATGGTAAACCTAGCCTCTCGTATGGAAGGCCTTACCAAAACCTACCATCAGGAAATCCTGATTTCTGAATCCCTCCATATGAAGGTAAAGGACCACCTTCCCTGGCGTCTTTTAGATACGGTTGCCGTGAAGGGAAAAACCCGAGGTGTAAAGATCTACACGGTTCGTCGCAGTCTAACCCCGGAAGAGCAGAAGCGTTGGACTCTACACAACGAAGGAATGGAATTATACTATGCTAGAAAGTTTGAAGAAGCCCAGAAAAAATTTCAATTC
>JBDNDI010000285.1:0-3784 GCA_046719195.1 Spirochaetales bacterium
GGGTGAGTACGAGTGGGAGGATTTGCAGGTGGCAGAAGACTATGAACTCTGGGTCAGGATTACTACCACCGAACCTGTGGTGTATGTCCCAGAGCCTCTAGTTGTAAAACGAGGGGGAAGTCCCGATCAACTTTCTACCCAATACCCTTATATTGAGCCCTTTCGTCTTCAGGCTTTGAAAGCTTTAGTAGATAGGGGTTTTTTCGATTCCTATCCCCACCGTTTTCCAAAGGCTTTACTAGAGTTGATCCGCAAATGTCAAATCCACGCGCAAGGGTGTCGTAAACGAGGCAAAGAACAGGAAGCCCAATATTGGGAAAAGGAACTCGCCCGATATCGTGCAAAGCTTTCCTCATTGTCTTAGGAAGGTTTCTGCGCTACATTCTGTGTATGCGTGGGATACTCCTGCTTAGCCTTGTCTCGTTTTTTCTCCCCTCCTGTACCAGTAAAGGAGAAATGGTATTACAAAAAGATGGCTCCGGCACCCTACAATTACAGATTCGCCTTCATCCCTTATTAGTCCGCTACCACGCCGACCTGGCTCTTGGATTTTCGCCCCAGATCGATCCAAAAAATTTACGGATTTTCGATCTAGAAGCCTTACGGGCTCGTTTAGCCAAAGAACCTAACCTTACCCTTGTCCAAGCCCAGACTCCCAGCTCTAATGCCCTGGACCTGGTTATCTCGTTTCCCAATATTCAAGCCCTTACGGCTAACCCTGCTTCCTCAGAAATCTTTCGTCTTAAATCAAAGCAGGCAGCCGCAAAAGGCACTGCCACCCTACCCGGTGGAGGAACATCCGCAGAAGGGGGAACAGCAAAAGGAGCGGCCACCCAACCAGGAGGAACATCCGCGATAGGGGGGACGGAGGAGACGCTTATCGAGGAGACTCTTACCATTCAACTGAATCGAGAGCGGATCCACGCTTTGTTTTCCCTAGCCCCGGAAAAAGAAGCATCCTTATACCAAATGCTCCTGCCTCCTCCCCATAGGGAAGTATCCGAAGAGGCTTACAAAGCCCAGCTTGCCTGGGCTTTGGAGGAATATGCTCCTCCCGCAGAACTCGATGCAGCTCTTAAACAGGCAAGGTTAGAACTTCTTCTCCGCACCCCCGGGACTGTATTGCGAGTTCGGGGAGGGGTACAGGAAGGGCCCCAGCAGGTACGCTTTACCCTCCCCTTGCTTACCCTGTTAACCCGTTCTACCACCCATGAAGTAACCTATCTGCGGGAATAAAGGGTGGCAGGAATAATGGGCAGAAGGCTCTAGTTCCTGATCTTCCACTAGTATAATAAAAGCAAAGGATTCACCGGCTGGCCATATCGAAAGATGGAAAAATGGAGGTGCGAACCCGTTGAGTATCCGGTACTTCCTACTTCCCCTATTTTCTGCCCTTCCCGCACATACGCGCCCCGGGAAACTCCAAGGGTGCTTAAGTGCGCGTAAAACGTAGTGTATCCCCCGATATGTTGAATGAGGATATAGTTCCCTGCAATCTCGTTAAATCCAGTCTCAATAACTCGCCCCTCCATAGCTGCCCGTACCGGCGCCCCTTCGACCCCTCCGATATCAATGCCATTATGAAAACGCCGCTGACCGGTAAAAGGGTCCCGACGAAACCCATAGGGAGAAGAAATCCAACCCCGGAGAGGATAGCGGAACAACTCTCCCCAAACCCTTCGAAGTTCTACAGCTGGAAGTCGGGCATCGGGAATAAACAGTACCTGGCCCGGAACTAGAAAGTCGGAAACAAGCTCGTTTACTTCCTGTAAGGTTTCCAGATTCACCTCGTACTTTTTAGACAGGGTCTCGAGGGTTTCGCCCGATTGCACAACGTGCATAAGGCCACTCATATTGGGAACTTTTAAAACAGCGCCAATTTGAAGGGTACGGGCTTTTTCGATTTGATTCCAGCTAATAATAGTATCCTGGGTAATATTGAACCGCTCGGCAATTCCCGAAATTGTGTCTCCGGCAGTAACCGTATAATTGCTGAACCCCAATTTCTTCGGGCTTGGTTCTAAAAAGGTCTTGTCTAAAAAAGAAGAGTCTGCCCGGGCTAAATGTACAGGCAATTCCGGTTGTCCCTGGGCATCGGATACTAGGTATGAAGGGGGCAAGCGTTTTTCGGCCATCAAGAGGAGAAAACCTAAGACAAAAATACACAAAAGCCCAAACACTTTGTGCACCTGCTTTTCCCTTAGTTGCATTCCTGCTCCTTTCTACTTTTGCAGTATACTCTAAAATCGCTCCGAACTCAAAGAAAATTTGATGCTCCTAAGCCTTTCTTCTGGATGAGTAGAAAAATACTCTTCTACCCATTTCTTCATGGTAAGCCAATCCGGAGCCATACAAAGCCGGGAGTACAAATGGTGACCGTAGGTTAGATTTTCTATAAAATAACGAAAAAAGCGTTTCGTACGGCTTTCTAAAAAATCAGGAGGTTGGTAGCGGGGTAACAGGTCAAAAAACCGCTGGGCAAGCCGTAGTAAATCTACCGTAAAACTACTTATACCCTTCCCTCTCTCTCCCCCTCTTTCGTATTCCTCTCGGAGACGGATCCAGGAAAAAATCCAGGGGGAACGCAGGGCCGCTCGTCCTAGCATAACCCCGTCGGGCTGAAACCGTTGCATTACTCTCTGGTAATCTTCGTAGGTTTTCACATCCCCATTGCCGATTATCGGAATACGTACCTCTTGCTTTAACAGCTTTATGTATTCCCAACGGGCCAAGCGACTAAACTTATCTTTGCGCGTCCGGGGATGCAAAGTAAGAAAATCGATTCCTTCCTCTTCTAAGGCCTTACAAAAAGAAAGGAGAGTTTCCCCATCCTCCTGTTCACCCAAACGAAGCTTAACCGACAGGAGTTTTCGTTTTACTCGCTTCCTCATACCTGCTACGAGTTTTCTAGATGCTGCTAGGCTTCGCATCCAATAAATACCCGCCCGGGCCCGGATTATTTCCGGTGCGCAGCAACCCATATTTATATCTATCCCTAAGCCTGGAAGGGTATCCAGGTATTCCCCAGCTCGCCATAAGGGTTCCGGTTCTCCCCCCACTATCTGATGGATAAGTTTGTCGGGCACAGGATCTGCACACACATAGTAGGCCTCGTAGGCTCCGCCGGTGAGAAGAGAGGCAGCATTAATCATCTCGGAAAAGTACAAATCGCATCCCCCAAAATCTTCAATAATACACCGAAACGCCGGGGTAGTTAGATTGGCCATCGGGGCAGAGACCAGCACATTCTTGATTCGCACAGCCCGTCGATAGTACTATGAATGCCACTATGGAAGCAATAAACATCAAAAAAGAAGTTGGGTACGCGGCTGCAGATACCTATATCAAAAGCGGAATGAAGATCGGTTTAGGAACAGGCACCACAGCTATCTGGTGCGCCCGGCGGGTGGCAGAACTTATTTCGCAGGGAAAACTCACGAACCTTCTCGCTGTACCCACAAGTACGCAGACCGAGTATGAATGTCAACAATTAGGCATTCCCTTACGCACCCTGAATGATCCCGACATTGGCGGAGAGCTAGATCTTTCGATAGACGGAGCGGATGAGGTAGACGAAACCCTCTGCCTTACCAAGGGCGGGGGAGGAGCCCTGTTAATAGAAAAAATTGTTGCCTACGCTTCGAAACAGTACGTAGTTGTAATAGATACCTCCAAGTTGGTTTCCCATTTAGGTATTTCTTTCCCCATTCCATTAGAGGTGTTACGGCCGGGTCGTGTACCGGTTGCTAAAGCCTGCGAGAAGTTAGGGGCTCGTCCGGAGTTA
>JBDNDI010000286.1:0-3742 GCA_046719195.1 Spirochaetales bacterium
TACTCCTAAGTTTAGCATTATTTTTAGGAACCAGCATCTGGATAGGGATTTCTTTGTTTTTAGTGGGAATTGTAGGGCTTACCCTATTTACTTCCGCTAGCCCCTGGGCAATTCTTTCCAACATTGCGTGGAATAGTACCAGTGGTTCCACCATGATCGCTCTTCCCCTGTTTATATTAATGGGAGAAATTTTATTTCGTAGTAAAATTTCTGAAAATCTATTCAAAGGCTTAAGCCCCTGGTTACATCGGTTGCCTGGTCGATTGATTCACGTAAACATTGCCGCAAGTGCTTTGTTTGCTGCAGTTAGCGGTTCTTCGGCAGCTACCACCGCTGCAGTAGGGAAAATTACCCTGCCTGAATTATTCAAAAGGGGATACAACAAGTCCCTCTCTATCGGTTCGCTTGCAGGAGCCGGGTCCTTAGGTTTCCTTATACCTCCGAGCATGATGATGCTTGTGTATGGTATTTTAGCCGATGTCAGTATAGGAAAACTTTTTATTGCCGGTATAATTCCCGGAATACTGCTTGCTTTCCTTTTTAGCGGTTATGTATTAATACGCTGTCTTTTTTCTCCTGAGTTTGCTCCTCAGGATTCACAGCGGGTAACCTGGAAGAATAGGTTAGAGGCTTTGCCTCTCCTATTACCTGTACTGTTTTTAATCGTGATGGTGTTGGGAAGTATTTATCTGGGATGGGCTACCCCTACGGAAGCAGCAGCTGTGGGAGTGGTGGGGGCTATTCTGTTTGCAATACTTTCCCGAAGTATGAGCTGGACGGTCTTTAAAGATGCAGTGTTGGGATCGGTAAAAACAAGCTGCATGATAATGCTCATAGTAAGTGGTGCCTCATTTCTTTCGGTGGCGGTAGGGTACTTACGCATACCCATGGAAATTACCCGCTATATTTCCACGCTCGGACTTTCGAAATACATGTTGATTGTAATTTTCTCGATTATGTATCTGATTCTCGGGTGCTTGCTAGATGGGTTTTCCATGATTGTTATGAGTTTACCCATAGCTCTACCCCTGATTAAGGCAGCTGGTTTTGATCCGCTATGGTTTGGAATTTATCTAGTAATTATGATAGAGTTAGCCCAAATTACTCCACCCGTAGGTTTTAACTTGTTCGTTATTAATGGTCTTACAGGAGAAAGCCTTGGTTCCATCGCGTGGGCAGCTTTTCCATCTTTCATTATTATGCTTTTAATGACTGCTTTAATTACTGTATATCCCCAGATTGTATTGTTCTTACCTAATTTTATGATTAAATAACTCTTTTTTAAGGATTAGGGTATGTCCGTACGATACCTTACCATGGGTGAAGGTTGTCTGGTTGTAGAATTGGGCAATGTGATAGACCCGGGGATAAACGAACAGGTGCATCGTCTAGCAGCTGTTTTGTACGAGCTTGAGGGAAGCGGAATACAGGAATTGGTACCTACGTATAGGTCTTTGGCTGTATATTTCGATCCCCTGAAAGTTTCCCGCCTCAGCCTAAAGGAGCGCGTCTCCCAGGTACTAGAAAATATAGTTTCTACAGTAAAGTCTCCTGCAAGTTCCGAAGGAAGATTCGCTCCCTACACTATCCCGCGGATAGTGGAAATTCCAGTCCTATATGGAGGTGAAGAGGGACCTGATCTATCCTTTGTAGCTAAATATGCAGGACTTTCAGAGCAAGAAGTAATAGAAATTCATACCTCCAGGATCTACCGGGTGTACATGCTAGGGTTTTTGCCAGGTTTCCCCTATTTAGGTGGCCTGGATGAACGAATCGCGGTACCACGATTAGAGACTCCCCGAACCCGTATAGCTTCTGGTTCGGTAGGTATTGCCGGTTCCCAAACAGGCTTTTATCCCATGGAAAGCCCGGGCGGATGGCGAATTATGGGCCGCACACCTTTAAAGGTCTTTGACCCTTATGCTACCCCCCCCTCGCTTATTAACCCGGGCGACCAAGTTAAGTTTCGCTCGATTTCTAGAAAAGAGTACGAAGAACTAGAAAGAAAGGGGATAGAAGCGCGGGTTATCTCAGGACCGAGGGGAGGGGAAGAATGAATAAGCCTATTACCCTTAGGGTATTAGATCCCGGATTGTTTTCTACCGTACAAGACTTAGGCCGATGGGGACACCAGGCGGTGGGAGTTAGTCCTTCGGGTGTTATGGATGAATATGCGGCTACTTTAACAAATCTTTTAGTTGGAAATTCTCCCCAAGCTCCCCTTTTAGAAATGACCTTAAAGGGAGCTACTGTTCAATTTGAAGAGGGGGGCTGGGTAGCTATTGGGGGGGCTGAGTGCGGGGCAACATTGGATGGCAAACAAGTATCCAACTGGTCTGTCTTCTATGCACCTCAAGGAGCTACCTTACGTTTAGGCTTTGTACAAGATGGATGCCGTATGTATCTCGCAATAGCGGGGGGGATCGATGTTCCATTGATACTAGGAAGCGCCTCCACCTACCTTAGGGCAGGCTTCGGCGGCTTAGAGGGAAGAAAACTCCAGGAGGGAGATGTATTAAAAGGCAGAATAGCGCCTCTTCATCAGCAGACGGAGGGTAAATATCTGGAGGGTACCCAATCGTCTTTCTTAAAAGAGGAATCTTTTGTTGAAGGAACGAAGGCGCTCAATTTGCCTGAAGAACATAATATACCCCAACAGTTTAACCTGGCGCAGACTCCTTGGTTGCTGCCCTCAAAGACTCTTAACCTTCCTGCCTCGCAAGTACCTAGGTACGGAGGGCCTCTGTTGCTCCGGGTTCTTTTAGGCCCCCAGGAAGATCACTTTACTGAAGCAGGAATCCACACTTTTTTTCATTCTACCTACACCATTAGCCATGAAGCAGACCGTATGGGGTATCGGCTGGAGGGGCCTATCATAGAACATCGGGGCAAGGCGGATATCCTTTCCGATGCCTTAGCCCGCGGGTCCATACAGGTGCCGGGACATGGGAAACCTATTGTAATGATGGCGGATCATCAGACCACCGGGGGATATCCGAAAATCGGTACCGTGATCCAGGCAGATCAGTATCTCTTAGCCCAGGGAAAGCCGGGCGATGAAGTTAGATTTTTTCCAGCCACGGAAGAAGAGGCTTTGGCAGCTCTTATAGAACGCAAAGCAAAACTTACACTCGTTCAAAAGTTTTTGCAGGAGGTGTACCGATGTTCCGGATTGACCTGAACTGTGATATGGGGGAAGGTTTTGGGGTATACACCCTCGGATACGATGAAGAAGCCCTGCCCTATGTCACTTCTATTAATGCGGCCTGTGGGTTTCACGCTTCAGATCCTCAGGGGATGCGAAAGATCGTACGCCTCGCCAAGAAACACGGGGTGGCAGTGGGGGCTCATCCGGGTTTTCCTGATTTGGTCGGCTTTGGAAGAAGGGAACTTGCCGCTACCCCGCAGGAAATCGAAGCAGATGTACTGTATCAGATTGGTGCCCTTTGGGCTTTTTGTCGAGCCGAAGGTATACCTCTACAGCATGTAAAGGCTCATGGAGCATTGTATAATCGAGCTGAAAAAGACATCGAAGTAGCCTTAGCTATAGCTCGGGCTATTAGAGCAATAGATTCAAATCTTTATATGGTTTGCCTAGCCCGATCTCCCATGGTGGAAGCGGCAAAACAGGTAGGCATTCCCTATGTGGAGGAAGCATTTGCCGACCGGGCCTATACGGCCCAGGGAACCCTAGTTTCCCGAAAAATAGAGGGTTCAGTCCTGCAGGATGAAGACGCGGTAG
>JBDNDI010000287.1:0-3734 GCA_046719195.1 Spirochaetales bacterium
AGTTCCCGGATCATAGATATAGCCGTTAGAGTCGGACAAGGCCACCACCTTAGCCCCTAAAGCCTGGGCCTTTTCTACTGCATAGATGGCTACATTTCCCGAACCAGAAATAACCACAATTTTTCCCTTCCAATCGGTTTTTCGGGCCTCGAGCATCCGGGTAGTGAAATATACCAATCCGTACCCTGTGGCTTCTTTACGTACCAATGACCCCCCATAGCCTATCCCTTTGCCGGTTAGTACTCCGGTAAAAGAATTGGTGAGTTTTTTGTATTGACCGAAGAGGAATCCTACCTCCCGCGCACCCACCCCGATGTCCCCTGCCGGGACATCCGTATCGGGTCCAATATGGCGGAACAATTCGTTCATGAAACTCTGACAGAACCGCATTACTTCTGCATCGCTTTTCCCCTTAGGGTCAAAATCGCTTCCTCCTTTGCCTCCTCCTATGGGTGTCCCCGTAAGAGCATTCTTAAAAATTTGCTCAAACCCTAAAAACTTAATAATTCCTAAGGTTACCGAAGGATGAAACCGGAGACCTCCTTTGTAAGGACCTAAAGCACTGTTGAACTGCACCCGGAACCCCCGATTCACCTGCACCTCGCCCGCATCGTTTGTCCAAGGTACTCGGAAAATCACCTGTCGTTCCGGTTCCACAATACGTTCCACTATCTTTTGTTTCACGATCTCCGGGCGCTTTTTTACCACCGATTCAATAGACTCTAGCACCTCATGAACCGCCTGGAGAAATTCCGGTTCTGCAGGATTCCGTGCAGATACTTCTGCTAATACCTTCTCGGTGTATGCATTAGCCATAGGAACTCCTTTCCGTATTAAAGATGATGTATTTGAATTGTACATAAGAAACTGACATGGGTAAACGGTTCCTTTACTCGGACAGTATTAACATTTTATTGTATAAATATTTATCATAATGCATATTTATTGACAGATAAAGTATTATTCTAGTACTATTCGTATATCATTTCAGATATTCAGGAGGACTTACCATGCTAGAATATCCTAAAACCAACGATGCTTTAGGAACTGTAAACCGTGGGAATGCAGCGGAATCAGGGCTGTGCACCCTCTGTAGGGCAGATTGTCAAGGTAAATGTGAAACCTGGCTTTCTAGTATTGCAGGCCGGAAAATGCTGTATCCTCGAGACTTTGGTTCTATCACGGCTGGAAGCTTAAATGTTACCCACATCGGGGTTAGCTACAATTCCCTCCGGATCAATGGGTATGTGTACGGAGCTCATGCTGTGCCTCCTGGGCTTACCAATACCCCGGACGATTGTATTTTTCCCAATGTAAACATTCAAACCGATTTTGGGAAAAAAGTAAAAACTCTCTGTAAAATGCCTTTAATGACCGGAGCCCTAGGCAGCACTTTCATCGCCGCTAAGTACTGGGATTCCTTTGCTATCGGAGCAGCCCTCGTGGGAATTCCTATTGTTATTGGAGAAAATGTAGTAGGCGTGGACCGGGAAAGTGTATTTGAAAAGGGAAAGCTTAAAGCTTCTCCGGAACTAGACCGACGTATCAATGCCTATCTAAAGTATTACAATGGATACGGTGCTATTATTGTGCAAATGAATGTCGAAGACACTCGCAATGGGGTAGCAGAGTATGTCATCGACAAGTATGGAGATAAAGTAGTTATTGAACTAAAATGGGGCCAGGGGGCTAAGGATATCGGGGGTGAAATTCAGGTAAAAGAACTAGAGTATGCCATCTTCTTAAAAAATCGGGGTTATATTGTAGATCCTGATCCCACCAAACCCGAAGTGCAGCAAGCTTTTAAAACCCATGCTATTACTGCCTTCGCTAGACACAGCCGGCTAGGTTACACTGATTTCAAAACCCCTCAGCAAGTAGCTGAAAACTTTATGAAACAGGTAGAGTATCTCCGAAAGCTAGGCTACAAACGCATAACCCTTAAAACCGGCTCTTACAATATGGAAGCCTTAGCAATGGCTATAAAGTTTGCTACCAAAGCCGAGCTAGACCTCCTAACTATCGACGGTTCCGGCGGAGGTACCGGTATGAGTCCCTGGAACATGATGCAGACATGGGGAGTTCCTTCTATCCTTCTCCACTCAAAAGCCTACGAATATGCAAAGATCTTAGCCGATAAAGGAGAAAAAGTAGTGGATATGGCTTTTGCGGGAGGTTTTGCTCGAGAGGACCATATAGTAAAAGCTATGGCATTAGGTTCTCCTTTCGTAAAATTGATCTGCATGGGCCGGGCCACCATGATTCCGGGATTTCTTGGAACTAATATTGAAGGTGTTATTAATCCAAGCAGAAGAGATAAAATTCAAGGGAACTGGGACAAATTGCCTCCCTCCGTTACCGCGTTTGGGGTATACCCGGAAGAAATTTTTGCAGGTTATTTCGATGTGAAAAAGATCGTAGGAGAAGATGAAATTTATAAGATCCCCTACGGAGCTATTGCGTTCTGGACTCTAGCGGACAAACTCGCCGGAGGGGTTCAACAGCTCTTAGCAGGTCTACGTAAGTTTGATATAAAAGCGCTCTCCCGATCTGACTTGTCTTCTGGTAACAGGGAAACGGAAAAAGAGACAGGTATACCTTTTATTACCACTGTACAGGATGAGGAGGCGAAAAAGGTTCTACTTTCCTGAGAAGTACCTTGCATTGCTGGAACCAAATAGATCCAAAGGGGCTTCATCTTTTTCAAGAGTACGTTGTCAGAAAATCTAAGTCTGTTAATAGGGGTGGTCTTTTACCAAGGTCACCCCTTGTTTCAACCCTCTGAACCCGCTACACTGCGAGGTATGACCTGTAAAGAGTTAGCGGAGCGGGCGAGGAAAGCCTCAATTCTTTTAGGGGCTTTAAAAACCGATCAAAAAAATGAGGCCTTAAAGGTTTTAAGTTCCAAACTGTGGGAAAATCGGAAAGAAATTGTAGACGCGAATCAAAAAGACTTAATACAGGCCGAGAAGGAGCAAATTCCCTCCCCTCTCCTAAAACGTCTTAAGTTTGATGAGAGCAAACTGAAAGAGGTTTGCTTGGGGGTAAGCAGTCTTATTTCTTTGGAAGACCCTATTGGAAAGGTTCTCTCGGCTCGTGAATTAGACACCGGGCTGAATTTATTTCAGGTGAGCTGTCCTATTGGGGTAATTGGAGTTATCTTTGAGTCCCGCCCCGACGCCTTGGTGCAGATTTCCTCTCTCTGCCTAAAAAGCGGCAATGCAGTGCTTCTTAAAGGGGGTAAGGAGGCAGCAGAAACAAACCGGATACTCTATGCTTTAATAGAACAAGCTACCCTCAGCGCCGGTTTACCTTCCGGATGGATTAACCTTTTAGAAACCCGGGAAGAGGTAAAAGAACTTCTTTCCCTGGACAACCTTGTAGACCTTATTATCCCCCGCGGTTCCAATGAGTTTGTTCGATACATTATGCAGAACTCTTCTATTCCTGTATTAGGGCATGCAGATGGGGTATGCCACCTGTACCTAGACGAAGGGGCAGAACTGGATATGGCCTTGCAACTTACCGTAGATGCAAAAACCCAGTATCCGGCAGTATGTAACGCCATCGAGACCCTGCTAGTGCATCATTCTCTAGCCGAAGGTTTTCTACCCCGCTTAGCCCGGGTATTTAGTGGGAGCCTTGATGCAGCCAGCTCTTCTTCTAAGGTGCCTGCGGTAGAGCTGAGGGGCTGTGAAGCAACTCGTAAAATCATTCCTTGTAAAAAAGCTACC
>JBDNDI010000288.1:0-3688 GCA_046719195.1 Spirochaetales bacterium
TCCTCCTGTTGCCCGCTCCAGAGGGCAGTCCCCATAAAACTCAATAAAAATGAAAAGAAAATTCCGATTCCGCCGGTTCGGGGTATATTTCCATTGTGAATCTTTCGATCATCTAACCGATCGTACCATCCTTTTTTCTTCGAATATCTAATAAGGAAGGGGGTAATTAGAAGATTCAAGGCAAAGGCTAAAGGGATGGTTACAAAAACCCGCATATATAAACACCTCTTTTTAGTATATAATATAGCATAATCACTTTAAATCATCTGCCTCTTGTAGGCAATAGGAATCGGCTTTTGACGAAGGATAAAAAATCTACTACATTTGTTCTACATGTCCACGATAATGGAAAGTTCTCCAAATAGAGCCCTCTCATATAACCATTTGCACGCAAAGAAAGTGCTGGTACAAGCTATGGGTGATGACACTGTGGATATACAGAACACTGAATTACTGGTAGAGTATTTTCCTAGCTAAAAGCGAGATTGCTATTTAATAATAATTAGCGGAGGAATTATGCCCTTTAAGTTTCGTAGGCTTCCTATAAAGGGTCTAATTTTAATCGAGCCGCAGGTATTTCCCGATGAGCGGGGTTTTTTCTTAGAAACCTTTCGGCATCCGGAGTTTTTTGCTGCAGGAATCATCGGCCCCTTTGTGCAGGATAATCACTCCCGTTCCCATAGGGGAGTTCTGCGGGGACTCCATTTTCAGTTACCTCCCCGAGGTCAGGGGAAATTGGTACGGGTTACCCGGGGTAGAGCCTGGGATGTGGCAGTAGATCTTCGAAAAAATTCCCCCACCTTTAAAAAATGGTACGGAACAGAATTGTCGGAAACGAACTTCCGTATGCTCTGGATTCCTGAAGGCTTTGCCCATGGGTTTTTAGCTCTAGAGGATAATACAGAGCTTCAGTATAAATGCACAGCCCTGTATCATCCACCCTCAGATAGAGGACTCCGGTGGGACGACCCAGAGATCGGTATACAATGGCCCAATCTAGGCTACGGCATTAAGCCTACCCTTTCTCCTAAGGATGCTTCGCTACCCTTGTTGCACGAGATCACGCTTCCAGAAGACTGGAAAGGGTAGCCCTTAAACATTAAACAAGAATTAGCTGCAAAAGAGGTTACCCAGGATGAGGAAAACCACTCGATTCAAACAGTTACTTACTTCCCCTACTTTAGAATTCCTTTGCGAAGCCCATAATGGACTTTCTGCAAAAATCGTAGAAGAGGCAGGATTTAAAGGTATTTGGGCTAGCGGCCTTTCTATCAGTGCCCAACTAGGGGTGCGGGACTCCAACGAGGCTAGCTGGACTCAGGTACTGGAAGTGTTGGAGTTTATGTCCGATGCTACCACGATTCCTATCCTGCTAGATGGGGATACCGGATACGGAAACTTTAACAATATGCGCCGCCTGGTGCGGAAGTTAGAGCAGCGAGGAATAGCTGCTGTATGTATCGAAGATAAACTGTTTCCCAAAACCAACAGTTTTGTTCACGGCACTGCTCAACCTCTGGCCGATATGGAGGAGTTCTGCGGGAAAATTAAAGCCGGAAAGGATGCACAGACGGATCCAGATTTTTGTATTATCGCCCGGGTAGAAGCCTTTATTGCCGGATGGGGCTTAAACGAAGCTTTACGCAGAGCAGAGGCATATCGCAGGTCCGGGGCAGATGGTATTTTGATTCACAGTGCTCTCTCTGTACCGGATGAAGTTCTCGCGTTTAAGAAAGAGTGGGGAGACCGGTGTCCGGTGGTTATTGTTCCTACCAAGTACTACGCCACCCCTACAGAAGTGTTTCGCCAGGCAGGATTTTCAATGGTAATTTGGGCAAATCACTTGCTTCGGGCTGCCTTACAAGCCATGCAGAAAACGGCCCTTACGCTGTCTCAAGAACAGAGCCTGCTCTCTTTAGAAGATAAAATTGCACCCGTATCGGAAGTATTCCGATTACAGGGTCAGGAGGAGTTAGATCGAGCGGAAAAAATCTACCTGCCTGCCTCGGGTCGTAAAGTGCAAGCCGTGGTACTGGCGGCTGCCCGGGGTTCAGAACTGGGGGACCTTACAGCGCAAAAACCCAAAGCTATGGTAGAGGTAGGGGGGCAACCGATCCTTTCCCATATAGTAGATGGGTATAACGGAGCGGGAATTAAGGAAATCATAGTGGTAAAAGGCTACCGGAAAGATCAGTTGGATTTACCGAATCTGAAGTTTGTTGAGAACGATGCATATGCGGAAACTGGAGAAGTTTGGTCTCTCAAATTAGCCCTTGATGCCCTGAAGGAGGAGAGTAAAGATCTCATTGTTTCCTATGGAGATGTGTTGTTTCGTAAGTATATTCTCCAGATTCTGTTGGACAGTGATTCCGATTTTACCCTTGTTGTCGATGTAAACTGGCAGGAGTCCCGAAACCGGGGGCGGTTTGCTGACTATGTAGAGTGTTCCCAACCTTGGAGCCGTCTCCAGTTCGGAACACCCGTCTATTTAACCAGGATGTCGCCAGATCTGCCCACCGATACGATTCATGGCGAGTGGATGGGCTTTCTCCGTGTACAGGCTTCTCGCCTCCACGACTTCCACACGTATATAGATAGGCTAGTATGTGAAGAGGGAGGAAAGCAAACCCGTATGCATGATCTATTAAATCGGCTAGTAGCATCCGGAGAACAGGTACGGGTCCTCTTTACCACCGGTAACTGGATGGATATCGATACGGTGGAAGATCTGGTGCTAGCTTCCCGATTTGTGTAATTTTGCGTAGAGGAGTTAAAAATTTGTATGATAAAAGCGGAAACCTTTGTACGAGCTGCGCAGGAAGCGGGGTTTACCTTATGGACCGGCGTACCTTGTTCCTATCTAAAGCCTTTTATCAATTTCGTAATTGATGCAAGTGTAGAGAATCCGATACAGGAAGATCTAAAAAAGGTTGGAGATGACCTAGTTGCGAAAGAAGGCATAGAAGCGCCCCTAGAGGGTAACGGGTCTGAAGGTGTTGTGAGGTTGCCCATAGAGAGCAAAGGGGACGGAGGCGCAACGGATGTAGGGGTCACATCGGCAGATACCAAAGGGCATCTGAGACCTTTTAGTTCCATACAGAGCAGTACCCTTCAAAAACTCCGTTATATTCCCGCAGTGAATGAGGGAGATGCGGTGGCGATCGCCGCTGGGGCTACCCTGGCAGGAACACGGGCGATTGCCATGTTTCAAAACTCCGGGCTTGGAAATGCGGTAAATCCTCTGAGTTCTCTCACCTACATTTTTAAGATTCCGATCCTTCTTATCACCACCCTAAGGGGGGAACCGGGTGGCCCCCATGACGAGCCCCAACATGAGCTAATGGGCTCTATTACCAGCCGAATGCTGGAAGTATTGCAAATCCGTTGGGAGTACTTTCCTACTGAAGAAGGGGAAGTAACTACAGCCCTAAAGCGGGCTAGGAGGCATATGGAGGAAACAGGGCTACCTTTTGCGTTTGTAATGCGAAAAGACTCGGTAGCTCCTTATAAGTTGAAGGCATCTGCTGCTATGAAAGCTACTAAGAAAGCTGCTACTTCCCGACCGGAAGCGAAAAGCCCGCTCTGGACCCCAAATCCCTCTAAAGATCAGACCCTAGCTGGCTCTCTACACACCTCTGGAGAAAGGACAAAAGGGGAAGAGGCTGAGCTGAGCAAAAGACAGAGTTGG
>JBDNDI010000289.1:0-3684 GCA_046719195.1 Spirochaetales bacterium
GCTCCACTTGCCGTGCATGCCGGATCAGCAGTAGTTAACTTCCCATACCCATCCACATCTTTTAGGTAATAATCCTCATAGGTTACTTCTCGGTTACTCTTTTGCCCGTATCTGGTCTCGGTTTCTACAAGATACACATTGTTTCCAGTATTTGAGACCTTATAAGTTGTTGTTTGCCCCTGTTCAGGATAATTGGTCAAGGTACCACTCTTGTAGGAACCTAGGGACGTCAAATCACTCACATCCAACTCGTTATTCGGGAAAAAGGTGCTGTCCCATATGGGCAGGGTTGCTTTACCTAAGATAGTTAGCCCATTTACCCCTTTTTCTATATTTACCTCGTTCTCTGCAATTGCAGTCATGAGGAGCATGTCCTTTACGGCAGACTCATAATCGTGGCTACTCCCACCCCCTAACGAGCAAGCGAAGGTAAAAACTAATGTCACGAATAGTAGGATAAAAACTCGTTTCATTTTAGTACCCTTTCACTTTTTAATATTTTTATATTCTGCATATAAATATATTCATAATCTAAAAATTTTCAATATTGGGATTATTTTTTCCTTCCCCGGGATAAGGAGGCAAACACTCCCACCACATTTAGACCGGAAAAGAACAAGAAAAGGATTTTTAAACTGAGTAAAAACTTAGGGTACAAGTCTACTGAAATAGGATTGTCCCCAAGCAGACAAAAGAACACTAGCAAGGTAAAGCCCATGCTCAGCATCTGTCCCATAAGGCGCATGGTGGCAAGGATGGAAGATGCTAGACTGTATTCGTTACGCTCAACCGATCCTATAATAGCATTAGTGTTAGGAGAAGAAAATAGCCCGAACCCAATCCCTTAGAAACTGAGCGCCCCAACAACTCCCCAAAGAGATGTTTCCCTACCAAAGAAGGAACAAACAAAGAGTCCTAATACTGTCAAAGCCATTCCGAGGGAGGCAAGAATCCGGGGATCTAACCGGTTGGAGACTTTTCCGGTAAAAGAGATACAGCAAAAATACTTCTCCATCCCCACTGTTGTACCAGTATCCCCCCTGCTACAGGCCCGAAGGATAGACCCGCGTAAACAGCTGCAGTATTGATACCCAAAATTTCCCCCCTTTTTGTTGGGGGAAAGGTTTCAGTAAGCAAGGCAATACTAGTAGAAAAAATCCTAGCTCCCCCTATTCCTTGCACAATACGAAAATCAAGTAAAGACACACCGGATATGGATAAACCTGAAAGAAACGTGCCTAGAAAAAAATTTCCCTATTTCAGGCAGTGCGAGGTTCATAGCCGAAGTCATGAAAACGGTTAAAAAAAGATGCAAGGGTAGAGGCCCATAAGATTTGCATTTGTTTTATAGTAACGGGTTTCCCCCTGAATTAACTCCCAATGCAAAGACAAAAGGATGGCAATAAAATAGCAGCATGCGAAAAATAGTCCTTGCAACTTTTGGAAAAAGTCCGTAAAGAGTATTTACTATGAAAATTGCACTTTCAACGATGTGGGGAATCAAAAGGTTTCCTCAATTGAAAGATTTTTTTTCCACTGCAGAGAGTATCGGATTCAGCCGTTTCGAGTTGAATCATGGAGTAACCAGTCAAATGCTAACGGGATTGGACGGCCGCACCATCACTAGTGTACACGAGCCCTGCCCGGCCGATATCTCGGTGGAAGCGTTGCGGGAAAAGAATTACCTGATTTCAGCCCTTACTTCGATAGAACGGGGAAAAGGAATCGAGGCAATCCAGCGGAGCATCGACCTGGCGAAAAACCTTGGGGCACCTCTAGTAATTGTGCATCCCGGACGAGTGGAAATGGATACGGGGATAGAAGATTCCTTACGGAATCTGTACCGAGCCGGGAACAAGGGTACGGAAGCGTATCGGGCTCTGATTGTCAAGTACCGGCAAGAACGAAACCGCCAGGCTCTCCAGAACCTGAAAGCTGTAAAAGAATCCCTTAAAGAACTCCTTGAATACGCAATAGATAGAGGAATCTGTTTAGGACTAGAAAACCGATACTACTACCATGAGATCCCCACCCCTGAGGAACTAGAAGAACTACTTTCCCTCGCGCCCCCGGAACACCTCGGTTTCTGGTACGATGTGGGGCATGCGGAAGTTCTAGATCGCCTTGGACTTATTCCCCATAGCGAGTGGTTAGAAAGATTTTCCCACCGTATCGTAGGTGTACACTTCCATGATGTAGAAGGGATCGATGATCATAAGCCTGCTGGCTATGGAACCGTACCTTGGGATAGTATCCTCTCTTTTCTACCTAGAGGCATTCCAGTTACTTGTGAGTTTCAGAATACCTGGTCTGCCCAGGAGATTCAGGAAGGAGCCCAATACCTCCAAAGGAAAGGGATAGCATGAGTAAATCCATCAAAGCAGTTATCTTTGATCTTGGGGGAACCCTGGAAGACACCCGGGTTGATACTACCCGCCACATCGAAGTTGTTCCGAAAATTCGACAAAAGATACAATCGGCTGTTCCCCTGGAAAACCTGTCCGACCAGGAGCTGCTAGAACGGATTTACAAGGGGATGGAGGCCTATAAAAGCTTTAGGGAAACTCATGAACGAGAGCTGACGCCCCAAGAGGTGTTCTTGACGTTCGTTTTTCCTGATTCTGCAATTCCCCCCCCAGTTTTTACCTCAGAGAAGGATCCTTTCTGGGATGAGGTAGCCTACATCTACGAATCTGAGTTTTATCAGCGCACCTGTAGACCAGAGACTCCAAAAGTTCTCGCTACCTTAAAGAAGGAGGGGTTCCGATTGGGGGTTATTTCCAATATCCTAAGCCGGCTCCTTGTCCCTGAACGACTTCAGGCGTATGGAATATCCCAATACTTTGATGTAATCCTTACAAGCGCCGAGTTTGGTTTACGGAAACCGAATCCAAAGATATTTTTAGCTGCCACTGAACAGTTGCATATTCAACCTAAAGATGCAATCTACGTGGGGGACACGGTTTCAAGGGACGTAGTAGGTGCCCGTAGAGCTGGCTATGCTCTAGCCGTTCAGATCCGCTCCCATCTAACTTCAATTAGCGACACTTCTAAGGATACAGAAAAACCGGATGTACTTATTCAGAGTTTAGAAGAACTTCTGAAAATACTCCCCTCTAAAGAGAGAACTTCCCCATGATCCGAGTCCTAGGAAACCTTCAGAAACCCTTTTCGTTGGCCATGCCCGCCACGAACTAGAAGGAGCTAAAAAGGCCGGAATGATAACGGCGCCTGCGTACAAGGATCCAGATATAAAGGGGGATTAACCTATTTTCTATGAATTACTATCCACTCAGAATATGGATGGCGGGATACAAGTTCTAGTTCATTCTCTCGATCTGCCAGATTCTCAACAGGCTTCAAATCCCTTTTGATGGAAGGCAACTGTTTTCCAATTGCTTTACAACGTTGCCTGGGGTAGTGCTCGTCTTTCCCTTATCTACAAGGTATTCTACTTACTGCTCCTTTTCTTGCTAATGCGATAAAGGAGCACAGTCTCCTCATCTACCGTTTTTCCTTCCTCGTCTCCTGACAACCTGCTCTTTAATCTTTGGGAGGATCTACTCTATTCTGCCTTCCCTACAATGCTTCATTATTTAGGGGCCTAACAGTAGGTTATTGCCCTATTCGTTAACCCCATGCTAGTTCTGAAAATATGGAGTACCCTGAATAGGCTCCGCCGTT
>JBDNDI010000029.1:0-14278 GCA_046719195.1 Spirochaetales bacterium
GTTTTTTTTAACTATTGACATATAAACAGTTATCTGTTACTGTCCGAAGTTATCGACTGCTAATAGGTAGGGAGGAAGCCAGCTTGGCAGCAAAAGGTTCTGCAGAGAAAAGTCAGCGAAAGAGTGAAGTTCGGCGATTGAGAAATCGTATGGCAAAAAGCCGGATCCGGTCCGAGGTACGAAAATTTCTAGAGTGTATCCAGGAAAAAAACCAGGAGAAGGCTCTATCCAGCTATAAAATATGCCAAAAGCTGTTAGATACTGCCGCTCGTAAAAACATCTTACATTGGAAGGCAGCAGCGAGAAAAAAATCGCGTTTGTACGCAAAACTAAAGTCTCTAGAAGCCTAACTCTTCTACCCTGATGTAATAGGGAAGAGAGAGCTTTAGAGAAAGGAGTTGATGTGACGAAGAAAAAGCTTACAAAGGCGGAAATTGTTGAAAATATTGCCTTGAAATCCGGGTTGAGCAAAAAAGATATTCATTTCGTCATCGACTCTTTCTTTGAAGCCATAAAACAAGCTTTAATTGCCGACCGAGTGGTGGAACTTAGAGGGTTTGGTACTTTTGAGATACGAACCCGTAAAGGTAGGGAAAAGGCTCGAAATCCCAAAACGGGTGAAACAGTTCGTGTGCAAGATCATGGTGTAGCTGTTTTCCGTCCAGGGAAGGAGCTCAAAGAGAGTACCTGGTCTTTGAGGTAGACGGTTGGCTCTTAAGAACCAGGAGCGTAAGGCTATCTCTCTCGATCCGCCTTCTATTGCAAAGAGTAATAAAGCTAAGAGCATTCTTTTAGAAATTGGTTTTCTCCTCGTAGGTGCTATACTTTTTTCCCTATCCTTTCCCGGGTATGTTTTTCGGTGGGGAGGCGGAGCCCTTGGTTTCATTGCTCTTATACCGGTTTTTTACGTAGTTTCTCAGACCACCTGGATTCGAGCTCCCTTGTATGGAGCCTTCTATGGCTTTATTTGTTATGTATTGTTTAATTTCTGGCTTGCTACCTTTCACCCTCTAGCCATTTTTATTGTTCCTTTAATTTATTTTACTTATTTGTTACTCACTTTCCCGTTTCTTAAACTTTCCGTTTGGCTTTTCCCAAGGTATGGATATCTAGTCCAAATTCTTGTTTGGATATCCTATGAATATCTTCGGACCAAAGGTTTTCTAGGGTACTCGTATGGAATTATGGGGTACTCTCAATACCTATTTTTACCTTTTATTCAGATAGCCTCTATTACTGGGGTATGGGGGGTCTCGGCCCTTGTTGTATTCCCCTCTGCGTTTTTAGCTGCAGCCTTTGCCTCAGAAAGTTTAGTTCGTTTTTTTCGCTTGCATAAATGGGACCTTGCTGTGTATGGACTATTTATTCTTGCAGTTTTTGGATACGGATTTAGTAGTCCGGTAGATTACAGTCAAGCTCGAAAATGGAAGTTAGCCCTAATACAACATAACATAGATCCCTGGAAGGGGGGGTATTGGGCTTATCGAACCAACTTGGAACGATTAATCCGGTTAAGTAATCAAGCTTTAAAAGAGTCTCCTGAAATGGTTGTATGGTCAGAAACCGCTTTTGTACCGGGAATTGACTGGCATACCCGCTATCGAGAAGACCCGGATGTGTATGAGTTGGTACAGCAACTGCGTAGTTACCTCTCCGCGCAAGAAGTCCCTTTCGTGTTTGGTAACGATGATGGACGTCTTGAAAAAGACAGGTACGGTAATTTACGCAGGGTAGATTATAATGCTGCGCTTTTATTTGATAAGGGAGAAATACAAAACATATACCGAAAGGTTCACTTGGTTCCTTTTACAGAGCATTTCCCTTATGAACGTATTTTCCCTTGGTTTTACCAAAAATTAAAAGAGGCAGATACTCACTTCTGGGAGCCGGGGCAGGAATTTGTCGTTTTCCGAGCTAGCGGAGTGTCCTTTTCTACACCTATTTGTTTTGAAGACGCTTTCGGGTACATTAGCAGGGAGTTTGTACGGCGGGGAGCAGAAGTAATAATTAATCTTACCAATGATTCTTGGTCAGGTCACGTAGCTGCAGCTATGCAACATATGAGTAAAGCTGTATTCCGAGCTATTGAGAATCGGCGTTCCGTGGTACGGTGCTCGAATGGAGGAATGACCTGTGTGATTGATCCGAATGGAAAAATTCTACAAATCTTAGACCCTTTTATTGAAGGATACTTAATCGGTACAGTTCCAGTTTACATATCTACCCAAACCCTGTATACTAAATGGGGTGATTGGTTTGCTCAGTTGTGCCTGTTATTAGGAATATCCCTACTAGCAGTCGGCACAATAAGAAAGTGGAGATTTCTAAGCAGTAAATAAGGCAGTATCCATGAAGGTAAAAGCTAAAATACTAATTGTAGACGACGAACAAATAAATCTTGATTTTTTCGATGTAATGCTAACAAAGTTAGGGTTTCAAGTAGAAAAGGCAGAGGATGGAGAAGAAGCTTTAGAGAAGGTTCGATCCTTCAGACCCGATCTTATTATATTAGACAACATTATGCCTAAAATTTCGGGTTGGGAAGTAACCCGTATTCTAAAACAGCACGAAGAATTTAAAGAATATCGCTCCATCCCCATTATTATGTTCTCTGCCATGGATGACGTAAAAGATAAAATCGAGGGTTTTGAACTTGGGGTGGAAGATTACATTACTAAACCTTTTAATTTTTCGGAAGTATTAGCGCGAATTAAAGCAGTGCTTCGGCATCGGGAATTTGCCAATCAAATGCTCCAAAGGGAAAAAAGAATTGCGATTCTGGAATCTATAAACAGTACCCTTGTGAATCTCATACAAGATTTTCGCAAGCCTGTGGAAAGTGTTCTGGAAGAGCTAAATCATATAAAAGCCGAAGACCAAGAGAAAAATAAGGAATTTTTCCAGAAACTAAAAAAGGAATGTCAACACTTCAAGCAGATTTTTCAGGATGTAGAAGATAAGATACAGGAACTCCAGGGCCGAGAGAGCGATTTAAGAAAACAGGAAATATCCCTTAAGGAATTAGAGGAAAGATATCACAAGCAGTTTAATGCCGTTAAAGAGGGAAGCAAAAGTCAAGGGAGGTTAGATTGATTTCCGAGGCTAAAAAAACTCTCCTAGAAAAGTTTGCCCAGGGTAGGAGATTCTACAAAATGATGGATTTTGAAAAAGCTTTAAAAGCTTTTGAAGAAGCCTTGGCTTTTGATCCAACTGATGGTCCTACCCAGGTTTATATTGAAAGATGTAAGTTTTACCTTCAGAATCCTCCCCCCGAAGATTGGGATGGTGTTTTTGTAATGAAGACAAAGTAGACAACATAAGGAGTGTCCCGGTGGCAGTATCCTACTACAATGTAGAACAGAATCAGGTACATACAAAATTAGGAACAGATACCGTATTAAAGGGGACTTTACGGTTCTCCCATTCTGTTCGCATTCAAGGCCAGTTTGAAGGAACCATAGATTCTTCCGGATTTTTATATATAGCCGAAGGTGCTGTAGTAAAAGCGGAAATCAAAGCTAAAACCATAATTGTGGGGGGAGTCGTACACGGGAACCTGGAAGCTGCAGAAAGGGTAGAAATGCTTTCTACAGGTAAGATATATGGAAATGTGCGTACAGCAAAGCTTAAAATTGCCGATGGAGTTACCTTCGAAGGTAAGTGTGAAATGATTAAACGAAGCGATCGAATCGACATTTTTTCCCTTCCTATTCAGGAATTAAAGAAATCTATTCAGAATGTCTAAGAGTCTGACTCTTATCTTATTAAATCCAACAGAGATTCAAGCTCAGGTGCAACAAGATCTAAGGGTGCCTTGCCAAATTTCCTATTACAAAGACAGAGCTGTGCTATCTTTACCTAGTGTAGCGGATTGTTCTTTTCAATCTCTCTTTGAAAAGTTTCAAGAGCAGTACCCAAAAGAACTGCTTCGTTTGGGTGATGTACCCTGGATACAAGACTTAGTAAAAAAGTTACGACAACGATCCGAGAGAATAACCACTGCAGAATCCTGCACGGGAGGTTTGATCAGCTCCTTTTTAACAGACATACCCGGAAGTTCTGAAGTATTTTGGGGGGGGCTAGTTACATATAGTAATGAGGCAAAAATTAAACTATTGAATGTACCTAAGGAAATATTGGAAACCTATGGGGCAGTTTCTCTCGAAACTGTCACTCGGATGGCGGAAAAGGCAGCGCTATTAGGAAGTACCGAATGGGGACTGGCTGTTTCCGGCATTGCCGGACCTGGTGGTGGATCAGAAGAAAAACCAGTAGGTACGGTATGTATAGCTCTGGTTGGACCCAAGGTACATATAAAAGAAAAGCTACTATTTCACGGGAATCGAGAACAAATCCGGCACAAGACTGCTATTTTCGCATTGCTGTTGTTGGAAAACAGCTTGCAGTCAAACTCTTATATTGACAGACAAGGATGGAATGCCTATATTTAATATAGTTATCAATTTTCTCCGATAGTCCGTTCGGAACATTCAATCGGTCAGAAACGCATGCAATACTGATAAAACCGAAATCCTTAAGAATTGTGGAGATTTTCATGGCAATTTTCCGTAGAAAGCGGAATGTAATCCCAACCGAAAGTGAATCTGCTGGTACAACTGCCCAGGTGCAGACTGAGTTAGATTTGGAAACCAAGGCAGAAAATGTAGAAAACAAAACGGAAACTTCTGATCAAGCAGAAGCAGCTACTACAGTGGTTCCTGCTAATTCAGAGGTCCCCGCGGTTCCGGAAAATGAAGCGACCTTGTCTATACCCCTAGAAGCTGAACCCTCAACTCCGGTTATCGCGACACCTATCCAACCTGATCCTGCAAAAGAGTTGCTTTTAGCTCGGCGAGAACATAGAAGAAAAAAAATCCGGGTAGAACTTATTAAAGAAAATTCCGATGCAACAAATGGAGATGGGTCGGATACTATCGAATCAGAAGAAACCAACCTTGTAGTAGATAAAGAACCTGGTTCAATGGTGGAAACCGCTATAGAGGTACTATCTCCGCAAATGGGTGAATCCAATAGAAAAACAAAACCCTTTGAGCGGAAAAGGCATACTTCCTCAGTTACTCCTAATTCAGGAGAAGGAGGGGGGCAATATCAAAAAGAACAGCGGGAGGTTTTGGTCACCGAGGGGAGAGAATCTACCGGATCGGTTCTTAGCATTAATGAATTAACCGTAATGAACATGAAGGACTTGCGGAGCCTTGCTTCAAGCCTGGGAGTTCCGCAAGACAACCTACTTTCTTTAAAAAAACAAGAAGTTATATTTTCCATTCTAAAAGCCCATACGGAGCGTAATGGGGCTATCTATGCCTACGGTAGTTTGGAGATCCTTCCGGATGGGTATGGGTTTCTCCGTTCTCCCCAGAACAGTTATTTACCGGGCCCGGATGATATTTACATATCTCCTTCCCAAATACGGTTGTTTAATTTAAAAACAGGAGATACCGTGTACGGGCAGATTCGTCCTCCCAAAGAGGGGGAACGGTTCTTTGCCATGCTGCGAGTGGAAACAGTTAACTACGATGATGTGTCAGTCGCCCAGCAACGAATCCCCTTCGATAACTTGACTCCACTTTACCCTAATGTACGCCTAAACCTGGAGACACCGGATGGGGACATATCCACCCGAATGATCAACCTTTTCTGTCCCATCGGCAAAGGACAGAGAGGGCTTATTGTTTCACCGCCTCGTACGGGAAAAACAATTTTACTCCAGAAAATTGCCAATGCCATTACCCTGAATCATCCAGAAGTATATTTGATTGTTCTGCTGATTGATGAGCGGCCCGAAGAAGTAACGGATATGCAACGGAATGTTAAGGCAGAGGTTATTTCTTCCACCTTCGATGAACAGGCTTCCCGCCATGTACAAGTTGCAGAGATGGTTATTGAAAAGGCGAAACGGTTGGTGGAACATCGGAGGGATGTAGTTATACTTCTGGATTCTATTACACGACTAGCGCGGGCTTATAACCAGACCGTTCCTACCTCTGGGAAAATATTATCCGGCGGAGTAGATTCCAATGCCTTACACAAACCAAAACGATTCTTCGGGGCAGCGCGTAACATTGAGGGAGGGGGAAGTTTAACTATTGTAGCTACGGCCTTAATTGAGACAGGAAGCCGGATGGACGAAGTAATTTTCGAGGAGTTTAAAGGCACCGGAAACATGGAAGTAATACTAGACCGAAGGTTGGCTGACCGAAGGCTATTCCCGGCGATTAATATTAAGAAGTCAGGTACAAGGAAGGAAGAACTTCTTCTTACAGAAGAAGAACTGAATAAGATGTGGATCCTCAGAAAAGTTATCAATCCTATGGATGATGTAGAAATTATTGAGCTTCTCATTGACAGAATGAAGAAAACTAAGAATAATGAGGCGTTCTTGCGTTCGATGAATACTTCAACCGTAACAGACTCATAAGAGTTTTAGCATTATTTAGAGAGGTAAGTATGAAAGCGGATATTCATCCTAAGTATGTACCGGCAAAAATAACCTGTGCTTGTGGAAATGTTATAGAAACCCGCACTACTGTGGGAGATTTAAAAGTAGAAATTTGCTCCCAATGCCATCCTTTTTTTACGGGAAAACAAAAATTAGTGGATACCGCAGGCCGGGTAGATCGTTTTAAAAAGAAATACAATATCCAAGAGTAGTACCTTTTCTCCGGTCTTTTAGTAACCCGTACCCTAGAAAAATCGCAATACCTAAGGGAAACCAATCTCCCCAGTGAGTATAGAAGGTAAAAGTATCTTCTTTAAAGACGGGAACTTTTACTGCAAGAGCGGTGGCTTGAAACATAGGCAGATCGGCTAAGATTTCCCCAAAAGGGCCTATTACTGCCGTTACTCCACCGTTGGTACATCGGATGAGAGTTCTTTTCATTTCTATGGAACGAAATCGGGCTACCACTAAGTGTTGTACCTGGGCAGATTCTCTTCTAGACCAGGAATCGTTTGTAAGGTTAATCCATAGGTCAGCCCCTGAAAGAATGAACCTTCGGCAGAGGTAGAAAAAGGCATCTTCAAAGCATATGGGAGCTCCGAATTGTATGAGTTTACCCTCCTGCGTTGGAACTGAAAAGATTGTATCTTTTTCTCCTAAAGTCCAAATGCCACCAAGCCCAATAACCTCTTGGAAAAATTTTTTTACCCATGGGACTTCATAAAAGGGAATATGCTCGGCCATAGGAACAGGATGCTGTTTCCCGTAGGTATCGAGTATCGTACCTGTAGAGTTTAGAAGGATTGCCCCATTCTGCCATCCCTTACTTCCGTCGGGTAAAGGTGTTACAACGGGATTTCCAATTAAAAAATAGGTGCCAGTGTTTTTAAGAAATTGAAAAAATGGCTCTTCCGGTGGGTTTCTCCGGAAATAGTTTGTATATTCCGAGACCGGTCGGGAAACACTAGATTCGCTCCAAACTACAAGATCTACTTTTCCTTCTAACTGTTCTATACCTTTTCGGGAAAAGTAGATGAGGCTTCGAAGGTTTTCTGTTTCTTTACCTGCTTGCCAGGGATCCATATTCTGTTGCACAAGGACGGTTCGGAGATATCCCTTTAGGGGAATAGGATGATTCATACGGTAGAATCCATACAGCAAGAAAATAAGAACGGTACTTAACCAAAAGGCCGCGTTGGGGAAAAGGGTTTGTCTGTCTATCTCTGACAAGGCAAGCGCTAGGGTGGCATTTCCATACGCAACACAGAAAGAGAGGACCCAAATACCCCCTAGATCTGCAATCTGTAGTAGGGGCAAAGCTTGATTAAAGGGATAGGGAGAGAGACTCCAAGGATAGCCCAAGTATCCTATGGATTTAAAGTATTCAAAGACAGTCCAGGATAGGGCAATCCCTATGGGGTGATACATCTTCACTTTTAAGAAATCCCAATGGATACTTTTCCAAAAAATGGCTCCCCATAGAGCATACACACCTGTGTAAGCTAAGGTTACGGATCCGATGGTAAGAAAGGCATAGTCTTTAAAGAACATTAACCAATAGTTAGATAGGAAAGTGGAAAAACATCCAAATAGAGCGGAAAGGGCCATACCTTCTTTAGGGGATTTTGCCCTATATAGAGCAAGAAAAAAGGGAGTCAAACTGAAGGACCCTATCCAAGGGTTACCATACAAAAAGTAGTCATTGGGAAGCCCTAAGGGAAATAAACATCCTGACACAATACTTAAGAATAAATTCATCTGTGACATATTTTCATTGAATAGTTTTAGAATTTCCTATAATATAATACTGTTCTATTTTTATAGATAGTAGGGGGTTGTGTATACATGAAAGATATTGCCTCTATACACTCCGAAGAGTACGGCAACCCACCGAATATTATTGTTAAAGCTCCGGGGGTAATAACCCTTTTAGGTCAGCATACAGAGGCTACGGGAGGCTTTGCTCTTTCCTTTGCTATAGATCGGGGTATCGGCCTCGCTATGTCTTTCCGAAAAGACAGTTCCCTACGATTCTTTGCTGCTGATTTAGGTGAAAGGAAACGAACCACTCTGTTAAACTTAAAGTTTAAAAAAGAGGATCGATGGGCAAATTATCTAAAAGGGGTAATACAGTCCTTTTTGGAGGCGGGGTTTTCCAACTTAAAAGGATTGAATATTACTATTGCGGGAAATCTATCTTCCGGCATAGGGTTAGGAGCATCAACTGCCCTTACTACTGCCATGGCAGTAGGTATACAGAGCCTGTTTCATGTATCTGTTACCCAACGGAGGTTGATAGATTTTATACATTTTGCGGAAACCACCTTCTTTGACAAGAAGGGAGGATATCTTCAAATTATCCCTTCCCTTTTAGGAAAAGAAAATCAAGCTCTTGTTGTTGACACAAAATTCCTGGATTGGAAATATGTCCCTTTGCAACCGGGCCCCGTAAGATTTTTAATTACCAATTCCCAGGTACCCAAATCTATCGTGGAGGAAGAACTTCTACAAAGGTGGGAAGATTGCGACAAATGCCTCTCTTTACTTAACCAGAAGCGGCCAGGCACTACTCTTAGGGATTTTACCCCAAGGGATATCCGAGAAAGTATGGGGCTTATACCCGAAAGTATTCGAAGAAGATGTCTTCACATAGTTGAGGAAAATCATAGGGTAAAAGAAGCGGAAGAAATGTTGCGAAGAAACTCTAGCTTAGTGGGCCTAGGTAAATTAGTAAATCGGTCTCATGAAAGTCTTCGGGATCTTTTTGAAGTATCCTGTCCTGAAATCGATTGGTTGGTAAAACGATCTTTAGAAACTGAAGGGGTATTAGGTTCTAAATTGATCGGTTCCGGCTTCGGGGGTTGTACCCTTACCCTCCTATATGAACACGCTCTCCCGGAATACCAAAAACATTTGGAAGAGTACGAGCGGATTTTCGGGTTTAAAGCTACTTCTTTTCTTTGTTACCCCACTGACGGGGCAAAACCTCTATAGATACTTCCTATGGTTATATTGTTAACAAACGACGATGGTGTTAAAAGTCCTGGATTGCATAGCCTTAAGGTTGCCCTCGAAAAACAACATGAGGTGTATGTTTTAGCTCCTGATGGAGAGAGAAGTGGCACTTCGCATCGAATTACTTTAAAAGGCCCTATTCAGGTAAAGAAAATATCTTCTAATGTTTTTTCTTGTAGTGGGTCTCCCGCAGATTGTGTTATAGTAGGTATACTAAGCGGAAAAATTCCCCAACCCCAAATAGTAATATCAGGTATAAACATAGGCCCCAATTTAGGAACCGATCTAATCTATTCCGGTACTGCAGCAGCGGCCCGTCAAGCTGTTTTAATGGGGAAACCTGCCTTAGCTCTCTCCTTAGATAGCTTTGAGGAACCTTTCTATTTTGACGGTTTAAGCAAGTTTGTTGCCTCTAACTTGCAACTTTTCTACACCTTAGGAGATATGAATCATTTTGTAAATATCAATGCACCGAATCTGGCTAAGTATAAAGGGGTTCGAACTACCCAGCCTTGCAGGCGTATATATCGGGATAGGTTAGTGGAATTCCAAGCCCCCGATAGAAACCTCTACTACTTTATAGAAGGTATGGATGTAGAAACATTGCCTCTAAACGGTTCGGATTGGGAAGCGGTAAAGAGCGGGCATCTATCCATATCTCCCATATTCATACATCCTGTAACTGAAAAGGAGGAAGAGCGGTACAAAGCTGCTCTGTTTAGGTTAGAAGAATAAAAACCTATGAAGAATAAAGATGGTTTTTCAGAGGGAGTGCGTCTCTATAGAAATAAGAGATATGAAGCCGCCCTAAAAGAGTTCCTTAGTATTCGTACCGGCTCAATGGCTCATCCGGAGTTATCCTACTATTTAGGACTTTGCTATACCAAATTGGAAAAATACGATGAAGCCCTCTTATACTTGGAACAGGTTGTAGCATCAGAATCCGGGTTGATACATCTTTACCAAAGCCGCATGATTCTTGGATATATATATGCGGTAACGAAACGATACCGATTGTCTGAGTTTGAGTTCCGGAAACTATTGGAAGAGGGGTTTGAATCAGGCAAGGTTTATAGTGCTTTAGCCTATGTAGTGTACATGCAAGGGAAAACAGAAGATAGTATTCAATTGTTAGAGCGTGCCTTGGAGCTAGAACCGGACAATCCCAATGCTATGAACTCTCTCGGGTACATTTTAGCCGAGCAGAATAAGCGATTAGGAACGGCTTTGAGTCTATGCGAGCGGGCAGTGGCAAAAAACGGGCGAAATCCTGCCTATCTAGATTCTCTTGGATGGACTCATTTTAAGTTAGGAAATTTAAAAGAGGCCCGAATGTACCTGAGAAAAGCTTTAGAATATGCACCTAAAAATAAGGAAATACTCCAGCATTTAAAAACGGTAATGGAGGCGGGAAAGTGAAAAGTTTTTCCAGGATCTGTCTGGGCATACTAGTAGGGATCCTGCATCTAAAAGCTTATCCACAGCAGATAGATTTATCGGTGGTACGAGCCCAGGAGGAATTCCGTTGGGGGGTAGAGGCTTTTCACAGAGGGTATTTGAACGAGTCAATAGTTTCTTTAAAGCGATCGCTAGCTTTTCGACCTAATGAGTATTTAGTCCGTGTTTGGTTGGCCCGAGCTTTTTTGCAATCAGGCTTTGAGGAGGCAGGATTAGCTGAACTAAAAAGCGTAGCTTCCCAAAGACCGGGGGATTTATTTGTACGGAATTGGGTAGAGCTATTAGAGTCGGGCAGGGGATTACGGAGAGAACTGCGACCCGAATCAAGGTGGGTATTTGCTGGAGAGATTGAGGGAGTACGGGGGGAGAATGTTTTTTTTAAGGGACCTACAACAGTAAGAGCGCGTAGGGATGGGACCTTTTATGTTGTCTCTTACATAACTAATAATATCCTGCTTACAGATATTAACGGTATTCCCATTCGATCCCTACGAGGGGGAATCGAAGGTTTCGATCATCCTTTTGATGTGGTAGAAACTGCTTCTAATACCCTGTTTGTTTCAGAGTTTCGAGGAGACCGGATAGCTTTATGTAACGCTAATGGGTTTAAAATAAAAGTACTAGGGGGAAGGGGTAGACAAGCCGGAGCTCTGTTAGGTCCCCAGTACCTGTTCTTAGATTCTAGGGGAAACCTGTATGTAACTGAAGCAGGGAATCGCAGGGTTTCAAAATTCAATCTGGATGGAGATTTTCTTACTACCTTTGGGGAGCGATCTACTTTTTTTGAAGGCTTACTAGCTCCTACCGGTATTGTAGTATGGAACGATAAGGTAATCGTAGCAGATAAAGATAGAAAGTATCTTGCTGTTTTCGATACTAATGGCAATTACCTTACTACCTTACTGAAGGGTCGTCTTACCGGTCCAGAAGGATTATCTCTTATGGATAATCAGGTGCTTATCACGGATAATAACCGCCTTCTTAATTATGACATTGAGACAGATACCTTAAAACCCTTAATCGAATACGGAGCACAAGCAAAGAAAATCCTCCTGGTGGAGCCGGACGCTAATGGAAACTTGCTAGCCTCAGACTTTGAATCCCATTCGATTCACATTTTGTCCGAACTCTCTGAGCTGTACGCGGGATTAAATGTGAAAGTGCAACGGGTACGTGCGGCCGCACATCCGGAAGTTTACCTGGAAGTACGGGTATCTGACCGATTTCAACGACCTATTGTAGGCTTAAGAGATTTAAACTTTGTTATTTCGGAACAAGGCTATCGGGTAGTTAAACCGGAACTTCTGTTTACCCCCCTACGTACAGATAAAGTTGATGTAGCTTTCCTCGTGGATCGTTCCTTAAAAGCTCTGGATGCCCGAGAAACTTTGGCCAGGGTAGGAGCAGAAATTGGAAATGCCTTAAGAGGTAAGGGGGAACTACGAGTAGTTTCCGCCTCTGCAAAGCCGGAACTTACCCTACGTCCAGAAGACCCTCTGGGGCTCGTAGCCGAGAGAGTCAGAGATATCCCCTCCTCCTATACCCCGAATTGGGCTTTTGACTTGGGGGCAAGATTCGCAACTACTGAACTTATGATGAGTCAGTTTAGAAAAGCTCTTATTTTTCTTACTACCGGGGAACTTTCTCCTCATAGTTTTCAGAATTTTGGGCTAAACGAGACCCTAACCTATATGCGAAATAATGGAGTAGTATTCTATCCTGTGTATCTTACCCAAAGCGGAACCAGCCGGGAGCTAGAGTATTTAGCCAGGGAAACCGGTGGCAAGGTGTATAGATACCCAGATCCGAAAGGCATTTCTTCTTTAATTTCTGATTTATTGCAGCAGAAAGAGGGCTTGTATGTGCTAAAATATGTTTCCCGGGAGGACACGGACTTTGGCCGTAGATATCTGCCGGTAGAGGTTGAAGTTCGACTTGTGCAACGTAGTGGCAAGGATGAGATTGGATACTTTGGCCCTTTGAAATTTTAGGTGATATTTTAGCTAAATTTGTCTCCGGCATCTTAAAGTAAAGGAGTAAGACCTTGGGCTGGGAAGAGCACTGTAATAAATGTGGGCTTTGTTGTTATGTACGGCATAAAGGCCCTTTCGGGCAGGTACTAGTAGAATATTCCTCTCCTTGTGAATATTTAGATGAGAACACCCGTTTGTGTACGGTATATGAAAATAGATTCTCCCTTTGTTCAGATTGTAAGAAACTCACCTTATTTCAGGCTTTGTTTAATTCTTCTCTACCCCCAAGCTGCGCGTATGTTCGACGTTTTCGATTCTGGCGCAAATTAGTAAATTTTAGGGCTCGACTCTCAGCGTCCAAGAAGGTTTAGTAACAGCTTCCCCATCCAGGGAGTATAAATATTTATGGCTTTGTACGGACACATTTCGTGACAGCAAAAACATCGTATACATTTAGAATAGGTGTATTGGGGAGGATTCTTCTTGCCTTTGGTAAATTGTATAGCCTTTTCAGGTACAGGACAGGCCTCCACGCAAACTCCACACCTCTGGCAGAGCTCTCTTCTGATACGGGGTTTCGGTAAGATAAAATTCCTAAGGGGGCGTAGCCCTTGAAAAGTTACCTCCTGAAGCGGAGGGCTACGTTTCACATTAAAAGTAGGCCGTTTTAAAATTTCTAGTGAATCTCCTAAGAATTCAATGGCTGCTTCTTGAGCTGTGCCTAATCCTAATGCCTCCCCTAGGCGAAGGGTGGGGACAAAAGAAGGGTTCAGGTTAATGAGCCTGCAAAAAGTGGCATCCAAGGCTACAGGATCCGCAGATAGCAGGATACATCCCATAGGGACAGGATCTCCCCCTCCCGGACCTTCCCCTTCCATTGCTACAATACCGTCCATTATATAAAGTCGAGGTTTTAACAGTAGATTGAGGTTTACGAGTAGGGTGGCAAAAGCATCGATATGGGGAAAGCGGAAGTGAAACTCTGCTTTATGAAACCCTGGTACACATCCTAATTGATTTTTTATAGCTCCGGTAATACGGGTTAGCCCATGGGTTTTCATTTTTGGTAGACTAACCATGCCATCTGCAAGTAGTGCCCCTTCTGCTATAGGAATCTGTACTTTCTGGGTTCCTAGGGGAAGCTCTTTTACTAGGGCTTGCTCGAAGTTCGCTAGGGGTATTTTGTACTGCTCTGCCACAGATAAAAGGCCTGCCTTTTTTGATACGCTAGCTATGTTCCCATATCCAGGAGAGTCACCAAAGGTTAAAGAAAGGCCAAAGGATTGAAATACTCGTATCACTCCTTCGAAAAACACAGGATGGGTTGTAACAGCTCTATCAGGATTTTGGCCATACAGCAGGTTAGGTTTAA
>JBDNDI010000290.1:0-3676 GCA_046719195.1 Spirochaetales bacterium
CCGATCTATTAGGTCAGCTAGCACTTTATCATACTCTTTTATTCGTTCGGCTAAGGCATCGGTTGTTGAAAATTTTTCCTGAATACCCTCTTCGATGGTTTGTATTCTTTTTAAGATCTCTTTTCCTGCTTTCTGGTGAATATCTAACTCAATAGACAGATCTTTTAAATTCTGTACCCTCTCTAAAACAACTTTATCCAACTCTTCTCTTGCTTTTTCAGCATATCTTCTAACTTTGTCTAGAGATTTGTTGTTCTTGTCCATCTGCCGAAAAATAGTAAGTATTACTAATACAATACCAATAACTAGAAGGTTTCCAACGGTAAACACCATACCCCCCCTCCCCTAATCGTGATTCGATGCTACCCACTGTAACAGTTTTCGATAGTCGCTAAATACAAAATCTGCTGCAGGACACTTCCTTCTCCATCGGTTCAAAAAGGCAGTATAAAAACCTATACGTTTTGCACCCTCTATGTCATAGGTATAGTTATTTCCTACATAGAGGACTTCATGGGGTTGCACTGCAAAATGGGCTAATAAAACTCGAAAAGGTTCTGGATTAGGTTTAAGATATCCAATCTCTTCGCAAGAGTAGGCAGCATCCCATATACCGTCTAAACCAAGATATTTCAGTTTGTTCCCTATGGGGAAATCGGATAATACGGCTAGGCCTAGTTTTAAGCTTTTAAGATGAAAAAGTACCTCCTGAATATACGGATACGGTTTAATATCTAAAATTACTTCCTCCCATTGAGTATAAAACAAATTTTTGATTAAAGCAGCCGCTTTATCTGTAGGGATATTTAACCTACCAGCAAATAACTCTGCCTGTACTTGGTAAAAATTATAGATAGGCCGAAGGGAACGTAATTGTTTTCTTACTCTACCAAAAGCCAAAAGCTCTTTAGCATGCGATAAACCAAAGGGAATAGAATAAAAGTACATCCGACTATTAGGATAGAGGGTCCCATCCACATCAAAAGCCACAACTTTTAGTTTCATCATCCCCCCATCACCGGGATAACCCTCGGACTTTAATTATAAAGGTAATAGATGCTGGGGTAATGACCCCCTTTCTAGTATCAAAACGCCACCGCTCAAGGGCTGTAAGAACTTTAGCAATAATTCGAGTATATCTGCTATCACCGCTAATTTTCAAGCTTCCGGGCTCTATCAAACCAGACTCTCCGATAAGGAACTCTGCATGTAGTTGAAGGTCCTGAATAGGGAAACCTTCAAAGTCCTCGGGGTAGATTCTTCCTATCTGTAACGGAAATAGGGGTACACGACCTCTTAAATTTCCCCGACCAATTTCTAACCCTTCCCTATCGAGAATAGGTTGAAGCACCCCCGGAGAAGTGGCTTGTGTTGTATCGGCTTGAGCATCGGAAGGGGTAGAGGGGGAAGAGGGAAGATTTTGTATGCGACGATTAATATCTGCTAGCTGCTGACGAATCCTCTCTACCGCAGGATCTGCCGGTTGGGTAGTTACTTCGGGCTGAGTAGGGGATTGACTAGGCGCAGGTATAGTCGAAGTACTTTCGTATTCTTTAAGCCAGGTCTCTAGCCGGCTCTTTTCTGCTTCCAGAAACTGCCTTTCCGAAAGCCGTGGATCTACTCCTTCGGCAGTGGTAAAAGGGTCTATTCTTTTCGGAACAGGTTGGGGCGCGGGTTGACGCAAGGGGAAAGGAGAAGGAGCAGGAGGAGGGCCTTGTGAAGGAGGAGTAGATGGAAGTGGAGGAGGTGGGGAGGTCGGCGTCCTAAGTAAGGAAGAAGGCTGCGTCTGGGATGGTGAACTAGGTGTAGTTTTCTGAGCCGGTAGAGCGGGCTCTGAAGGTGAGGGAGGCAAAGGAGTAGGTGCAGGAAGGTCTCTTGCTTCGGACACCTCGGGATGAGGGGGAGAAAGGGGAACAGGGGAAATCTCTTTTGGGGTTGGGGGTAAAGGAGTTTCTTCCGGAACGGGTTCAAGCTCTAACAACACAACGGGTACAGTTTCTGGAAAGGGTTCAAAGGTGTCCCACCGCACAGTATTTAAGAATAAAAACAAGATAGCAAATAAAACAGAAGAAATCAGAGTACTCAGAAAGAGACGGTCTTTATCTTGATCATGTACGGTCATTCTCCCTCTCGCTTCTCCCGGAGACGTAGGTCTAAAGTTTTAAGGCCAATACCCCGGAATCCCTGTTTTCTAAGGATGTCTAGCACACCCACCAAGGTACGGTAAGATACCCTTTCATCCCCTTCAATCAGCACAGAGGATACCTGTTCCTTTTGTTCTTTCGTCATTGCGGCTAAAGGGGGCTCAAGAGTTGCAAGGGAATATCGTACCTTATTCAGGTAAATTTCCTCTTCGGATACTACAGTAAGGACCATTTTGGAAACTAAGACGGGCTCCGCGGTAGAAGCCTGTGGCAAGTTCACATTAATGCCCGGAGTGATAATAAAGGTGGTACTTACTAAAAAGAAAAGTACAAGCTGGAATACTATATCAATCATAGGTACAAGATCTAGATGCACAGCGGGCTTCAATCTTCGAGCAAACTCCATGGGGATCCTCCTAAGATTGCTCTTTACCCTGAGTTTTCACTAATATAAGAACCAACTCTGTAACCCTGTTTTCTAACCGAATAATCGTATGATTCACTCGGTTCACTAGATAATTATAGAACACAAGAGTAGGTATGGAAACAATTAATCCCGCTGCTGTAGTAATGAGTGCTTCCGCTATACCTTTAGCTAACAAACTTGGGTCTCCTACTGCCCCAAGAGTACCTAGAACGCCAAAAGCCCGTATATTTCCTGTAACTGTTCCCAATAAGCCAAGGAGAGTGGAAATATTAGCAATAGTACCAAGAGCTGCAAGGTACCGCTCTAATCGGGGTATTTCCATGTTAGCAGCACTCACAATTGCATCTTTTATCCGTTCTTCCGTATGATCCCGATACTCTAGGCCAACCTTCATAAGATTGGTGATAGGAGAAGGATTAGCTTCGCAAATACTTATTGCTTCATCGTAATGCTGTTTTTCTAAGGTGGTTTTGAGCCGAAAGAGAAGCCTATCTTCGTCAGTCCTGATCTTACGAAAGTACAGGAGACGCTCTATAATTATTACGGTGGCTACAAAGGCGAGCCCTAGAATGATTATTAGAATGAGTCCACCTTTTTGAAGCAATGTTATCATCCTATCCTCCCCTAAAAATACACTTTTGCCTTTACGAATACCTGAAATCCAGGTTCCAGGAAAGGTTCTCTAATTATTCTACCCTCTTTGAGCCAGGGTGCAAGAACATCTTCTAAAGAAAGGGACATCTCCACGTTTTCTCTAATCATAAAAAATCCTTCTAAACTAACCAAAGGCAACTCATTTCCTTTCCCCGGCTGCCAATTTCCCGTTAGATTAGCCCCAAAGGGGCTATGGGTCGGGCTATATCGCAGAGCGCCTTCTAATGAGAGGGGACTTTCCCCTAAACCTCTATCTTTACCCAACCAGGAGATAGCAAGGGAGACCTGTAAATCCGTAAGCAAGTTATACCTGGCTCCTCCTCGTAAGCGAAGGCTTTCCAAAGTTTTTGTATAAAAGGGAAAGCCTTCTTCTACCGTATCGTACGTTGCTAAAAGGGGTTCGCTATATCTTTTTTCCCAGTTACCACGAAAAAAGATGGAAGAACGGAAA
>JBDNDI010000291.1:0-3635 GCA_046719195.1 Spirochaetales bacterium
GTTCCCTCATTACCTCTAAATCCATAAGCAAAGATGGGGGAATCGCTAGCTATAGAGGGCTTATTAAGGTATACCCGAATCTAACAGGAATTAAGTCCCATGTGGTTTGCGATGCCCTCTTACTGGATCCCCAGTCTAAAACGAATACCTACCCTTATATGGAAATAGAATCGGATGATGTCTCTATGGAGCACGAGGCTCGGGTAAGTCGAATAAGCGAGGAACAGCTCTTCTATCTACGAAGCCGGGGGCTAAAAGAGGCAGAAGCTTCCCTTATGATCGTAAATGGATTTCTTGACCCCCTAGTGAAACAACTCCCTTTAGAATATGCGGTCGAGTTAAATCGTTTGATTGAGCTCGAGATGGAAGGATCTGTAGGATAAGGAGAAAGAGTATGCATTCTATCTTGGAAAAAGCCCGAAAGGCCTACGAATTGTTACAGTGGCCTAGTTCCACTACGGAAGAGTGGCGAAGAACCCCCATGGAAAAGCTAAAAGGACTCTTCCAGCCTGATTCTTTCTTCCAGGAAAAAACTAATAAAATAGTTATGCAAGACCCAGGAATATACACGTATGAAGAATCCTGGGGCACGGTTATTCACTACAAAGAAGGCATCTGGTACTTGGCTAAAAAGGAAGTTTCGACCCTGGAAATTCAAACTGACTTTAGCCAGTTATCTTTGCCGGCCCAGTGGGCTTTGGAACACCGTATTGAAAGCTTTTCCCATCGGATAGAAGCCCTGAGCTTAGCCGACCCTTCTACCCTCCTTCTGCTACGAATACCTCCAAAGGTACGCTTGCAAAAACCTGTACTGCTTTACCTAGAGGAAAAAGATAAAACTATATTTACCCCTCATATAGTAATTTTAATGGAAAAAGATACGGAAGCAAAAATATATACTCGCTTTAATCTTCAGCGAAGCACTTCCCGGGCTAGCTCGCCGATGTTTTTTAATGGTGGGCTAACCTACTATGGTCTTCCGAACTCTTACGGTACGTTGGTTATAGATCGTGTGTTAAGCCCGGAAGTAGTGTTTCTGCTATCTCCCCGAGCTTATCTGAAACAAGATGCCTTTTTACAATCCTTAGAATTACATCTAGGCGGTCCTTTATCTAAAACCGATTTAAAGATAGAGCTATTGGAAAAAGGTGCACGGGCAGAATTACAGGGAGCTTACCTTGCCCCACCCTCTTCCTTTTTAGAAATGGATCTAAGTCAGGTGCATATAGAGGGACAAACGCAGAGCAATACCCTCTATAAAGGAGTAGTAGGAACCGGGGGTAAAACGGTGTTTCAGGGGTTAATCGTAGTAAAACCTGGTGCGTCGAAAACTGATGCCTATCTTTCCAACCGCAATTTGCTCTTAGGTTCGGGGGCCCATGCAGATTCTATCCCCCGGTTAAATATCGGCAACGATGATGTACGATGCACCCATGGGTCTACCACCGGGAAAATAGATCCTTTACAACTCTTTTACCTCCGCAGCAGGGGTCTCTCACTGACAGAAGCTAGAAAGCTCCTTATCGAAGGGTTCTTTAGTTCTGTTCTTAACCCCCTAACCCAAGAAGTGAAGGAAGAAATATTGGAGCGGATAAACCATTCGGTAGAGCAGATGTCCGTCTAATATGAAAGAGTGGGTACCTGTTGCCAAAGAAGAGGATGTGCAGAAGGTGTTACGAATAGAGTATGGATCCCAGGAAGTGGTTTTGTTTCGGTTACCGGATGGGATCTATGCCCTTCGGGATACCTGTAGCCACGAGTATGCCCGCCTGTCCGAAGGAGAAGTCTGGGAAAACCGAGTGTACTGTCCTAAGCATGGGTCGAGCTTTGATATACGCTCCGGTGCAGTATCTGGTTTACCCGCGGTGGTTCCGGTGGAAGCTATTCCGGTAAAAATTGAAAAAGGGGAAGTGTATGTCTACATTGAAAATTGGTAAGTTTCCTCTTTTACAGGAACAAACCGGTTTGGTATACTTGGATAACGCCTCTACCACCCAAAAACCCGAAAGGGTAATAGAAGCCCTTTCCCAATATTACCTGCATTACAATGCCAATGTACACCGGGCTGTATATAAACTAGCGGAAACCTCTACCCAAGCCTACGAACAGGGAAGGGAAAAAGTTGCCCGTTTTATAGGGGCTGCTTCAAGTCGGGAAATTATATTTACGAAAGGAACTACCGAATCCCTCAATCTGGCTGCTTATACCCTTTGTAGACGTTTCTTAAATGAGGGTGACGAGGTAATTGTAACCCAGATGGATCACCATTCCAACTTTGTCCCCTGGTGGCTGCAAGCGCAAGATCGACACTTTACAGTAAAAGTCTGGCCTATTACGCCGGAAGGAGAATTAGATTTAGCAGATTTAAATCGTTTGTGGACCGATAGGGTAAAGATTGTCAGTATACCTCAAATATCCAATGTACTTGGAACCATAAATCCTGTTACGGATATTGCCGAGGTGGTTCATGAGCGGGGAGCTCTCCTTGTGCTAGATGCTGCCCAAAGTGTGGGGCATGGGCCCTTTAATGTTAAACAATTAGGATGTGATCTAGCTGCCTTCTCAGGCCATAAAATGTACGGCCCCCAGGGAATCGGTGTATTATGGGGCAAAGAAGAAATCTTAAAACAACTACCTCCCTACCAAGGTGGAGGAGAGATGATTTCCTCGGTTACAGAAGATCTAGTTACCTTTAACGAGCTACCCTACAAGTTTGAAGCAGGGACTCCCCATGTGGCAGGAGTGGTAGGATTGGCAGCTGCCACAGATTTTCTTTTAGAAGTGGGAAGGGATCATATTTTTCAGGAAGAGAAAGAAATCGCCCGGTATGGGGTATTGGTGCTAACCTCTATACCCGGTCTTACCTTGTATGGATTTGCAAAAGAACGGGCACCTGTGTTTTCCTTTAATATAGAGGGAATCCATTCTCACGACTTAGCTCAGTTCCTAGACTCAAAAGGTCTTGCTGTGCGATCCGGACATCACTGCGCCCAGCCTTTGCTTCGGGCTTTAGGAGCAGGGAGCGCCGTTAGGGCTAGCCTAGGAATCTACAACACTAAAGCTGATATTGACCTTCTTGCGGACGCTTTAGAAGAGGCCAAGAGGTATTTTTTGTAATGAGTCTAAACCTTTTATACCAGGAAGTAATTTTAGAACACTACAAGCATCCCCGAAACAAAGTTCCTTTAGAAGGGTCTATAGCCTTACATGAAAACCCGAGTTGCGGGGATAGTATCCGGTTAAAAATAGAAAAAAATTCATCGGGAAAAATTTTTAAAGTGCTTTTTGATGGGCAGGGATGTGCTATTAGCACCGCCTCTGCCTCGATTATGACAGAACTACTGGTAGGTAAAAACATAACCGAGGCTAGGGCTCTCTGTTTTAAGGCGATTGCTTTCTTAAAAGGTGAAACCAAAGTCTCCTTAGAGTATGATGGCTCAGGGTTCCAGGAGGACACAGATCCGCCTCAGGACCTTGGCGAATTAGAAGCTTTGTCAGGGGTACATCAGTTTCCCCTCCGGGTAAAATGCGCTACCCTTCCCTGGAACGCAGCTTTAGCGATTTTACAAAGGTAAATATATTCTGTAACCTTTCTGCAACTTTCTTGCGATTCAACGCATCTAATAGGGCAAGGA
>JBDNDI010000292.1:0-3612 GCA_046719195.1 Spirochaetales bacterium
CCTATAGGGTAGTAAGCTTTTATGGAGTCGTCAAGGGTTGGGTTGTCCAAGGTTAAGCTCGGACCCTCCCCGGAATAGTTGATTGTTTGCCGATAGGCGAGCTGCTAACAGTTCTACCATACGGGTTGCTGCATGGGAGTCCTGGCTAAGGATTTGTTTGAACAAGGGCTTGGGCAAAACGAAGATCGTAGAATCTGATTGGGCCATTGCCCAGGCAGTTCGAGGTTCCCGTAGAATACAAGCCATCTCTCCAAAGAACTCCCCCTCTTTAACCAGGGAAATAGGCGCTTTGCCTTGACCCGGATCTTCTAAATAGATGGCGATATTCCCCTCATAAAGATAATAAGCTTCATCACAGGGATCTCCCCTCTGAAACAGAAGCGTTCCTTTAGGAATTACTTTGGCATACTGTTTAAACAAGCGCTCGGGTTTAGCAAATAGTGTGTGCTCTAACTTTTTTGGGATTCTGCTCTTTGTATGAAGCTGATGAAAACGGGCAAAAAGCAACGAATCGTAATGCTCTAGAATATAGCATAACTCCGCAAAGAAAAAGTACAACCAGAAAAACATGTATACGCGGATAAGTCCGCCAATTAAATTACCGAGTAAGCCATATAACATACCATATCTGCCGCTAGGAATTATGATGGATACTAAGGTACTCAGAAGCCCATAACTTCCTACCGCTAATAGAGAAGATAGAAACGCCTGAGTGAAACTGGGCTTAGGATAAGGTATGTTCCGATAGGTAAGGAACGTAAATAACCATAGAGTGACAGGGACAAGGGCTGAAAGAGAAAAGGAAACAACTGCTCCCAAAATTCTGCGGAAAGGGAACCAACCGCTCGATTGTAAAAGGAATTTTGCAATCTGTCCGAGACCTACAACTCCGATAAGTATTACTAACCCTACAAGTTCTATTAAAATTGTAAAAAGATTGTTTACCAGCGCACTACGTTTTACGGGGGAGGAGTAAATAATCCGGATACCCCGCTGAATAGAAAGAACGAGTAGGCGCGAAGTCCATACCAGGTTAATAAATCCTAAAAAGCCTGCCCACCCAGAAAGAGGGCGGGCAAGTAGGTCAATTAACAACTCTCCTCCACCGAAAGGCTCTAAATAGGGAGATAGAAGCGTCACTACCCAGGCTAGGGGAAATCCTACTAATTTACCTAATATAGAAAGGGCGTACAGCACAAGTAATAGGGCAGGCAGGGCAGATAAAAGGAAAGCATAAGCGCCTGCTGCGGCATGATTGGCCATCTCGTGACGAGAGAACTGTTCAAAAGTAAAAAACCCTCTCCGTAAGGGTGCCCGTATCCAGCGAGGTAATTTCACTCCTTACTCCTCTTTAGTAAGTATACAAAAGAGGGGGGAATCTGCAACCATCTAGATAAAGAATTAGCGAATTTGGGGAATAAAAATCAGCCGGCCCTTAGGCTAAAATCCTAAGGGCTCTTCTTTTTCAAAGTTTCCTTTCGGTTCTTTACCCGATAAACTTCTATCCCGTTTTGTTGTAGAGACTGGACTATTTTGTTTAGAATCTCAGCCAAAGGAACCTTGCTGAATTCTTTCATACAATCCTCCTTAAGGTAAATATTAGTAATTAAGTAAAGATAAAACAGTACCCCATTTGCCTTTAGTCAAGATATTTCTTACATTTTTAGTATGAAAAAGGAGGAAGTAAAATCCCTGAATTACACTCTCTGCCCTACGGTGGAAGGAGCCTTTACTTTATTGGGAAAGAAATGGGTAGGATTAATTCTTCATACTTTGGCAGATGGGGAGCTGAGTTTTGCAGAAATTGAGCGACGAATCCCTTACCTTAGTGCCCGCATGCTTTCCCTACGCATGAAAGAGTTAGAAGAGGAGCATCTGGTACTACGCACGGTGTCTGCAGGTAGACCGGTGCGAGTTCGGTATCAATTAACAGAAAAAGGAAAAGCATTGATTCCTGTGTTTGACACTTTGGTTCAGTGGGCTGAGCAATGGGGTAAAAAATAATATTCAGGGGGAATAAAAATGGTAAATAGAATGCGAAATACCCATACGGGAACATTTAAAATATTAGTTGGAATAGCCTTGGGGATTCTTTGGAGTGTAGGAATAGCTCTTCCGGGTTTTCCCGAAACTTTGGTGCCCGCTGAGCGAATAGTGCTTGCAGAAGAGACTTCAAAAGATGTCCGTTTCCGAGTAGTTCAGGTGGTCAGAGGTCTAGAGAATCCCTGGGGGCTAGCTTTCTTCCCCGATGGGGGGCTATTGGTGACCGAGCGGCCTGGGAGAATGTGGATCATTACCTTAAACGGAGAGCGAAGAGCAGTAGAAGGTCTACCCCGAATTGTAGATTCCGGCCAGGGAGGGCTACTCGACGTGTTGCTGGATCCAGCCTTTCCAATAAACCGGTTGGTTTACTTTTCTTATAGCGCTGCAGGCTCTAGAGGAACTACGGGTACAGCCGTAGCTCGAGCTCGCTTGGAGGGAAACCGACTTACAGGCGTTCGGGTTATCTATGAGATGAGGAACAAGACGAGTGGGGGGCAACATTTCGGTTCTCGTTTACTTTTTGGTACCGATGGCATGCTTTACCTTTCAACGGGAGACCGGGGAGAGAGGGATAGGGCACAGGATTTAACCGATACAGCGGGTAAGGTGCTCAGGATCTTTCCCGATGGACGGATTCCGCAGGACAACCCTTTTGCATCCCGATCTCGGCAGGGGGTATCGCCGGAAATCTACACGTATGGACATCGCAACATTCAAGGTATGGCTCTGCATCCGGTAACCGGTAAGATTTGGGTGCACGAGCATGGACCCCGTGGAGGAGACGAGATAAATATCCTGAAGCCAGGAGCCAATTATGGATGGCCGGTAATAACCTATGGTAGAGAGTACTTCGGGAATCTTCCCATTGGCGAGGGCACTCAAAAGGAAGGAATGGAACAACCTATTTTGTATTGGACACCGTCCATCGCTCCCTCTGGAATGGCCTTTTACACAGGCAACAAGTTTTCTGCCTGGAACGGGAGCCTATTTGTAGGGGCGCTAGTGGGGCAGCATCTGCGACGGATTGTGCTAGAGGGTGAACGGGTGGTAGAAGAAGAAATGCTCCTTCACAGAAAAATAGGTCGTATACGGGATGTGCGTACCGGGCCGGATGGTTATCTATATCTACTAACAGATGAGCGGAATGGAGGGATATTCCGGCTCGAGCCTTTGCCGTAGGGAATGCCCTATTATACGAAAAAGGGTAAAATTTCAATTAGGTTTCTTGTAAGGGAGCCCTAATCGGGTACGTTTGCTTATGTAAGGCTACCTTTTTCTGTTGAGAACAGATTAGAAAGCAGTCCAACGGTACCCATAAAAGCGAATGCACCATGAGAGAACTTTATTTTAGATCAATATTGTTCACCCGAATCGTCCTGATCTACCCATATAAGCCAAATAGCGTTAGCAGGCTCGTCTCCCCTAGTAAACCCATTCATTTCTCCGTTATATGTTAAAATTACCCGGTTCCAACCAGCTTTAAGGCTTAAGTTTAAAGTTGTATTGATGTTGTCACCCGAATAAGAACCAGAGAGTTGCACATCCACATCGGTATACCAGTAATATATC
>JBDNDI010000293.1:0-3581 GCA_046719195.1 Spirochaetales bacterium
GGCCCGAATGAGTTACGCTCTATTCCCGCTTTAAAATAGAGGGTTGAAGATCCCCAGGCAAAATCTGCTACCTGGCTTTGTCTAAGGTTTAGTTTCCTTCCCTTTATTTCTACGTCTGCCCAGGTGTCGAATATATCCACGTGGGTTCTCTGTCCTTGGGGGAGCACAAACCCACTCGTGTTATCCATAACCATTCCCTGTAAGCGCCATTCCAGGTACATGGAATCGCTCAGCCATCCGCCTGCTTCTACTTTGCCATATGCATCCCCATAGAAATCATCTCCCGTATACCTCGTCGTACCACCGCCTTCTAAATGGTAACGAAATTTCTTCTTAAGAACCTCTAAATAGGTCTTTGCTTTTTCCGCATCTTTCCGGTTTCCCCGCTGCACTACCTGCTCCAACGCACTTAAAATTACCTGTGGAGGATAGGGACGGAGCACCGGAAGTTGCCGGATGAGGCCCTTTCCTTCCCAAAGAGAAAGGTCCTGATATAAAAGGTCATTAGGATCTGCAGCAAATTGAGCAAACCCTAAATAGGGCAATAACCCTAATCCTAAAACCAAAAAAATAAAAAACCGACGCTTTCTCATAGAGACACTCCTAACCTTTAGTAACCTACTTAGATTGGCAGAGTACATCATACTGTTCGAAAAGAGACTTGTCTATTGTTTTCTTTAACGAAGTAGGAGTTCCATAACTTGTTGATTGTAGGGGTGTGTGCCACGATCCATACAATAATCAATCGCGGTTCGTCCCATAAAGTTTTTTATCCCCTTATCCGCGCCTCGGGAAAGGAGAAGCTCTACGGTTTCTTTATAGGGTATGGCAATATGGAGGGGAGTTTCTCCAAGCAAATTTTGCGCATTTATATCCGCCCCCTTGTCCAATAGTAATTTTACCATTTCTGGGTAGCGGACCGCCTTATGCAAGGGAGTGTTTCCCATAAGATCCCGTTGATTCACCTCTACCCCTTGAGACAGGAGTTTTTCTGCTATTTTTCCTAAATTGTGTGCTGCTGCCCAAATTAGTACAGGATCTCTAGCGGGGACTTCTGCCCAGAGAGTTAGAGCAAGGAGGAATAGGCCTATAAGTACTTTTCCCATTATCGCCTCTTATTCTCCTGTTACTTCCTCGGTAAGAAATCCTAATAGCTTTACGAAAAGGGCCAGTAGAGAGGTCCATCGCCATACCGACGATACTGAAAAGCTTCAAGAATTGCGGTTTGTTGAATTTTCTTCTGCCCTGCCAAATCTCCAATTGTTCTCGATATTCGGAGAACTGAAATCATCCCTCTAGCGGAGCAGTTTAATGCTTTACCCGCTTGTATATACAAGGTTTCTACATCGCCCTCCATGAGACAAACCTTCCTGAGCTGTACAAAGGAAAGTCGGTTGTTAAAACGCCCCCCTATTTCCTTATTGCGCTGGATCTGGATCTCATAGGCTTTAAAAATTCTCTCTCGAAGGTCTTTGCTTCCCCCCGTTTGCTCCCATAAACCTTCTTCCTCCCGAGCGGGAACTGCTATCCGCATATCAATACGATCCATTAAGGCTCCCCCGAGCCGTCTCCAGTATCGTTCAATTTCATTTTCACTACAGAGGCAGAGCCCCTGTTCCTTTCCCAAATTACCACAAGGGCAAGCATTCATTGCAAGAACTAAATGAAAATCAGCCGGAAAGCTTTCCCGTTTCCCTGCTCGTACCAATCTTACACTTCCTTCCTCCAAAGGTTCTCGGAGACCTTGTAGAATCCTTCTCCCAAACTCTGGAGCTTCATCTAAAAATAATGTTCCCCCATGAGCTAACGATATCTCTCCTACCGAAAGACTACGCCCCCCACCTAACAAGCCTTCTAGAGATGCTCCATGATGGGGAGCCCGGAAAGGACGCTCCTCCAATAATCCACTTCCTGGAGGTAGCAGTCCTGCTAAAGAGTGTAATCGAGTTACTTCTAGGGATTCTTCTCGAGACAAAGGGGGAAAAATAGAGGGTATTCTCCAACTTACCATGGTTTTTCCCCCGCCAGGAGGCCCATACAGTAGAAGGGAATGTCTTCCTGCTACTGATACTTCTATACTCCGCTTCAGGAGAGCTTTCCCCGCTATATCGGAAAAATCCGGATAGGAATTCCCCTCCTTTTTCCTTACAATCGGGGTGGTAGGGTTTGCTTTTCCCTCCCCAAGCAAAGAAAGTACATGAACCGCTTGTTTTAGGTTGTTAATTCCAAACACTTTTCCTGCACCTGCAGCACAACCCTCAGCCTGATTTCCCTCAGCAACTAGAAAAACCTTGATTCCCTGGGCTAACCCGGATAGGACTGCAGGTAGTACTCCCGGCACCGGCCGTACCGTACCAGAAAGATTCAGTTCGCCCAATACCATAATGGAAACCGTAGGAGGAGGGGGTATGATTTGGCCCGAGTTCTCTAAAATAGCCAATGCAATCGATAAGTCGTAAGCGGTACCTGTTTTAGGAACATCGGCAGGGCTTAAGTTTACTAGAATTCGATCCCGAGGGAAATTCAATCCTGAGTTTCGGACTGCCACCCGAATTCGATCCCTAGCTTCCCGAACTGCAGATCCTGGTAGGCCTACAATATCCATACCGGGAATGCCCCGCCGAATATCCACCTCAACAGCCACAACCGTGCCCTGATAGCTTGTGGCAGAAAATCCAAACACTTCCACATGGGGTATAACAGAAAATTCTTTCGTTTTGCTTGTTATTTTTTTATTTTTTTTATTTCTTGCTGAACAAGGGAATCACAGTATTCATTATACGGATCACCTGCATGCCCTTTTATCCATACCCATTGAATCTGGTAAAGCTGAATTAAATGCCATAACTGTTCCCAAAGTTCGCGATTCTTTACAGGCTTTCGGTTACTCGTTCTCCATCCGTTTTTAACCCACGAATAAATCCAATCCGTAATACCTAATTGTACGTACTGAGAATCGGTATGGATTCGTACCTTAGGCTTTTCTGCCTCCCCTTGCTGTAAAGGTTCCTTTGAATCCAGGCGCTCCCATTGGTAGGACAAGTATTCTAGGGCTTCTAAAACCGCCCTTAACTCCATTTTATTGTTGGTTGTGTACTCTTCTTTGCCAGCACGTTCTAGCCTTGTACCATCGGGAAACACAAGTATATAAGCCCATCCCCCGGGACCGGGATTTCCGCTGGATCCGCCGTCCGTATAGATATCGATCATTTTCTTAAAGTGGAGTATACTTGTTTTATGCGACTCTTGGTAGTCTGTTTAATTGTCCTATCCCTACTGCCCACTTTTAATTTCGCTAGTCCCTCTAGAGAAAAAGATAAAGAACCTTCTAACTTATCGAAAGAGCCTATAGAGGTGATCGGCCTTCTACAAGTTGTGGGAAACGAACCGTTTCCACGATTTGCCCTACGGGATTCACAAAATCTTTTATATTTTTTAGAAGTTGGACCTCAAGATAGTCTCCGTCAACACATAGGAAGTCAGATTAAAGTAAGTGGCCAATTGGTAAGAACTCCCATTATATTAGCAGATCGAACTCGTTTGGCAGATGAATTATCCATAGTTAACTTCCAGTGGGAACC